>NZ_MEIH01000336.1:0-7740 GCF_001723155.1 Haladaptatus sp. W1 | reverse complement strand
AAGTCCTCTATCACGATCACCGGATTCTCGAAACCAGTAGCGTAGTCCACTACTTCACGGCTGGCTTTCTCCACGATATCCGTGAGTGCGTTCTGGTAGTAGTCGAACCGCTCGTCGATTCGCCATTCTGCATTGCGTTCTTGTAGTCGCTGAAGCGTGGTAGACATCTCCTTGCGGAGGTGTTTCGAACGCTTGCCACTCCAAAGAACGGGTCTTGTCGGCGTACCACGCTTGAGGGCACAGCCCGTAATGAGCGCAGTCTCACCGATATCAAGCCCGATTGGTGTGGTGTCACCGTTGGTCGTCGGTTCGTCAATCGAGTACTCAGCGGTGACGTGGAGTACCCAATTCTTCCGGTGTTTCTGTAGCCGAATCTCACCCGTTTTTGCGTCTTCGTTCAGCAAGTCGTACCACAGCGATTTTTGATCAGGATTAATCCGGAGTGGAATCCAGAAGTTCGTCCCACGGCCCGGTCGCGGTGCCCACCATGTGAACTCGTATTCACGTTCGTCCGAGTGGTCGAACTTGGCGGCTTGATTCGTCAGTCGAAGCGGATGCTCGTCGTCAATCTCACGAGCATTGTACGTTTTGCGGAGCTTCGGGACGTAGCTACACAACGCGGATTTCGCCTGATACGGCAGGTCGTAGGGCGTCACAACGTCACTGACGCCGCCCATCGTATCCGCGCCGGAATAGTAACGAGATAACTGTACTCGGCTTCCTGGTCGCCCGTGTAATGAGATCACGCTAAGCGTCATTAGGTTGATGAAGAAATACCCACTCTCCCACCTATGGTTACATAGTTCTACATTGATAGTTTGTCCTTCAATATTGGTGATCTTACGTGGTTTGTCACCCAGCGCTTCGAACGATCGAGTTTGAATCCGCAGTACTCCCGCAACAAAACGGCGGCCTATGACTTTTTGTCATAGTGGGTCGTTATATCTTGCTAATGCTTCACGCGAAAGGATCCCTCCTCACCATCGACGTGAGCGATCGATCCACATCGACGACCGACATTGGGGACGCTCTCTCACAGTTCATTGGCGGTCGAGGGATTGCAACAAAACTCGCACACGATCGAATCCCGTTTAACGCTGATCCGCTTGGTCCAAAGAATCGCGCATATATCTCGGCCGGTCCGCTCCAGCAGTCCCAGATGAGTTTCACTGGCCGGATGAACATGACTGGGCTGTCACCACTGACCAATGGACTGTTGTCAACCAATGCAGGTGGCTACCTCTCGCGGAACTTTGTCGGAACAGGCTACAGTGTCGTCGAGATCATCGCGTCGGTGACTTCAGGCACGGTTGCTTGCGCAAGATCAGGAACCTCTTCGAATTCAACGCCCTCGTCGGAGATATGAATCGCCACCAGCTCGTCACTCGCGCCGATGATCTCGACGACACTGTAGCCTGTTCCGACAAAGTTCCGCGAGAGGTAGCCACCTGCATTGGTTGACAACAGTCCATTGGTCAGTGGTGACAGCCCAGTCATGTTCATCCGGCCAGTGAAACTCATCTGGGACTGCTGGAGCGGACCGGCCGAGATATATGCGCGATTCTTTGGACCAAGCGGATCAGCGTTAAACGGGATTCGATCGTGTGCGAGTTTTGTTGCAATCCCTCGACCGCCAATGAACTGTGAGAGAGCGTCCCCAATGTCGGTCGTCGATGTGGATCGATCGCTCACGTCGATGGTGAGGAGGGATCCTTTCGCGTGAAGCATTAGCAAGATATAACGACCCACTATGACAAAAAGTCATAGGCCGCCGTTTTGTTGCGGGAGTACTGCGGATTCAAACTCGATCGTTCGAAGCGCTGGGTGACAAACCACGTAAGATCACCAATATTGAAGGACAAACTATCAATGTAGAACTATGTAACCATAGGTGGGAGAGTGGGTATTTCTTCATCAACCTAATGACGCTTAGCGTGATCTCATTACACGGGCGACCAGGAAGCCGAGTACAGTTATCTCGTTACTATTCCGGCGCGGATACGATGGGCGGCGTCAGTGACGTTGTGACGCCCTACGACCTGCCGTATCAGGCGAAATCCGCGTTGTGTAGCTACGTCCCGAAGCTCCGCAAAACGTACAATGCTCGTGAGATTGACGACGAGCATCCGCTTCGACTGACGAATCAAGCCGCCAAGTTCGACCACTCGGACGAACGTGAATACGAGTTCACATGGTGGGCACCGCGACCGGGCCGTGGGACGAACTTCTGGATTCCACTCCGGATTAATCCTGATCAAAAATCGCTGTGGTACGACTTGCTGAACGAAGACGCAAAAACGGGTGAGATTCGGCTACAGAAACACCGGAAGAATTGGGTACTCCACGTCACCGCTGAGTACTCGATTGACGAACCGACGACCAACGGTGACACCACACCAATCGGGCTTGATATCGGTGAGACTGCGCTCATTACGGGCTGTGCCCTCAAGCGTGGTACGCCGACAAGACCCGTTCTTTGGAGTGGCAAGCGTTCGAAACACCTCCGCAAGGAGATGTCTACCACGCTTCAGCGACTACAAGAACGCAATGCAGAATGGCGAATCGACGAGCGGTTCGACTACTACCAGAACGCACTCACGGATATCGTGGAGAAAGCCAGCCGTGAAGTAGTGGACTACGCTACTGGTTTCGAGAATCCGGTGATCGTGATAGAGGACTTGACGTACATCCGTGAGAATCTGGATTACGGCAAGTACATGAATCGGCGTCTTCACGCATGGGCCTTTGCGCGGCTACAGGGCCGTATCGAGGACAAAGCAACGGACGCTGGTATCCCGATCGAATACGTCAATCCTGCCTACACAAGTCAAACGTGCCACGAATGCGGCCATATTGGAAAGCGCGGTTCGCAAGCGGAGTTTCGATGTACGAATGATGACTGTCACGTTTCGACGTTTCAGGCGGATATCAGTGCCGCCGCAAGCATTGCTCAACGGGTTGACCCGTGGGGAGAGAGCTGCATTTCGAAAACGTGTGACGATGACTCACCACAGGATGGGAGCGGTTGTGACACCGCCGTAAGACCACCCAAGCGGAGCGCACCTACGCAGATGACGCTTGGCGCGTATGAGTCTTAAAACCGTACCAGCCAGTCTGGTATTCCTCTTGGAGGGGAAGCCCTGTCGTTTACGACGGGGAGGATGTCACTCAAATACGAAGTACGTCAAACGTACAGACGTCGGCATCTCACTTACAGTGAATCTTACACATGGAACCGGTACCCGAGAATTAGAGAGCGTCAGTGTCTAGGATTCAGGCTCGTCAAACTCGAGGGCTTCCGTGACTGCCTTGGGGAGCGCTGGTCGTGTTGCACCCTCATGACGCGTTACCCGCTTTGATTTTTGCGTCTCCTCGTACACAGCACGTGCAACCGGAACACCCCGGAGGAAATTGTGTTCATAGAGGATCTCGACACCACGTTCAGTTGGCCCCCAGAATTTCGAGGGAAGATTCCGCGTCGACGCATTTGGTTCGTGAACGTAGACATCAAGGATATCTGCTTCTCGTAGCGTCTCGAGTTGGTTGAGGATCGCAGCCTCGTTCTTCGGAATCATATAGTCGAGCTCAGCCAATGATACGAGATGAGCAGGGTGGCCAAGGATAAGCTGTATGATGAGGTGACGAGTCTCCTGTGAGAGCAACTCACGCATTCGTCGCTGCTCTGCGAAAGGATCCTCGAACCCTTCAGGGGCCGTATCGCTCATACTCCACAGTAGTGTTCTCGACTGTATAATGATTTGGGTTGAATAAGTCAGTAGAACCACGATTAAACTGACTCAATTAGAAACGCCTTTTACTCAGTTAATTGCATACAGATGTATGAGTGCTCCGTCCGTTCCACCGAATGCCGGGCAGATTATGGGGGCCGTGCAGCGAGCGTTACGCGGGCTGAATATCGGGTCGACAGAAGCCGTCCGTATCCTGTCGTGGGCAAATAATGAGACGCCAGCGATCTATGACCGTGATCAGACCGCCTATCTCGTCCTCGGAAGTTATCGTGACCCGTATCTCCGCCGGGTACGGGCGGTCAGTGATCGATTGAACCGCCGATATGGAACATACGCATTTCTCATCGGCGATCTCACAGACATCGACATTCCACGACTCCCCGAATTTCGCGTGAAATTCCATATTACGGCAACGCTTAGTGACTACGTCGCAGCCGTGTTCGAACAGGACGCGGGCGGCGAAGTCAACGAACTCGGTAAAGTCGGTGAAACCGAGTACTTTGAGAAAGCGTACGCGTTCCCTCGGGCCTACCACTGGGAAACTGAAGCGCATCTCACGGATGAACGCGCTGTACTCGCCGCGGCTGCACAACTCATGGCTGCCACGGACATCGACGAGGAGGCGAAAACTGCAGAACTCGAGGCGCTCGTCGAATGTGCCAAACAAGCTGATATTGACATCACTGTTGATGGCCTTGTTGATAAACTCGAAGAGCAAGAGATCGAGGTTCCTTCGTACAGCTGGGTACATCTGAATGATTTCCGTCTCTTCGAGCTACACAGCCGCTGTTACCCCTGGACAACCAAGGATGAGTTACTCGACGCAACAGACGAGCTTCCGGGGGTACCAAGGCCAGGATGGGAGCAACAATAAATATCAACAATAGTTTGTGCACCGTCGAAACAGTGATCAATTTCTTAACAGACACGTTGCGGCACACAGCTGTCGACCAAAATAGATTGTCAGAGTAAGAAACAGAAGCGGACGGATCGTCGTATCGTCCCAACGCGCATGTCAACAAACCGTTTCGAACTACCGCTGCCGACATTAACGCTCAATGTGACCGGGGTTCGCTTGGATCGCTGGTCGTGACTGATACATAGTTGGAGAAACGCTTTCAGGCGTTGTTCATCCGCTGTCGGGTTTCTACCCCACATTGTGTGCATTCCGTGATTCGATATGGTTCTCGGGAGAATGCTGCATTCTCCTCTTTGTTACTTTCTGTAACGAGTTCGACCGATACACTGTGGGGTGTCTTCGTCGCACAGTTCTCGCACTGTTCAACCCTTTCATTGGAGTTCGACTGTGGTACAGACATTGTAATCGTTTTTGGTGGAGGATTTGGTGGCGTCAGTATTCTCGGAAAAGGGTCGAACCCATCTCCTACCCTCTCTATTACATAGTAGTTTCCGGCCATCTGTCGGTCTGTTCGTTGCATATGCAAAGTTCTCATCTATGACCGTTGCTATCCAACAGAATCTTCGTGGTCTGTGTCTAAAATCAGATAATCTTGGGTGTGTTTGTTACTAATGATGTCACTAGGGGACTTCGACTGATGTTGAAAGCCACGCCTGCACCTATCCCTAGTAATATGCGATCAGGAGACATCGAATTCGACGGTTTCAGTCGATTCACAGGTAGGGCACGGCTGTTCGTTCGTGTCGAGTGACGTCCCGCAGTGGCGACACTCCCAAATAACATTCTCATCAAGAAAGAGCCATTGTCGCACTATATCAGGGAGCGCCATCTTATCTGACCACTCAGACCCAACACAATAAAAATACTGGCCTCTTCTCAATTTTATATTAAATGGGACCAATATGATAAATCCGGAAGTAGTGACCGAAGAGACAGAAAGAGCCGAACGAAAACGACTCCACTAGGAATTTTTTCGGCCCCCCAAGGGGTGCGGAGCGCTCGATAGAAGCGTCCGTGTTCGAAATTCAATGACTACGAATACTATCTCTGTGGTGTCGTTTGACGAATACGATACCCGACGCGACGAGATGCACAACACGATTAAACACTGGATCGACGACCTCACTGCCTTGACTGACGAGGCGAGAGCGAGTCAACAATTCCAAGAGTGGTTAACTGTTCAATCCAAATTCCACGATTACTCCCATCGGAACACGCTCTTGATCACGCTTCAGTGTCCGATTGCGACAAAGGTCGCTGGGTACAACACCTGGCGAACTGAGTTCGACCGCCGGGTCCAGGAAGGCGAGAACGGAATCTGGATCTGGGCACCCATCATCACAAAGCAGTGTCCCGACTGCGAAAATTCGCCCAGGTACCACAAGCAAAGTGAGTGTGAATACGACGAAACACCACCTGAAGCGTGGTCGAAAGGACTCGTCGGATTCAAACCCACGGCTGTTTTCGATGTGTCTCAGACGGAGGGTGAACCACTTCCCGAATTGGAGACCGAAGCAACCGGAGATGCTGAAAATCTTGTGTTCCTCCTCCAAGATGCAGCGGATGATCTCGCTGTGACGGTTCGTATCGTCGATGCAGATGACTGGGAACACGGAGAAGCGAAGGGTGTCTGCAAACAGCGAAGTCTGTACGACCTCCAGCCAATCGTGGAGGTGAAAGATCGGGTAAATCAGGCGGATCTCGCTGTGACGCTGATCCACGAATACGCGCACGCACTGCTGCACTTCGATGTTGACGATGAATGTGAGCGATCGAAGCGTGAGGTCGAAGCAGAAGCTGTCGCATACATTGTTGGTCGATACGTCGGGTTGGACACGAGTGGCTCAGCATTCTACCTTGTAGCATGGCAGGACGATGATTCGGACGCGATTCACGATCGACTTGGAAGAATCCGGACGACGGCGGCGAAGATTATCGAGGTAGTTGAACAGAGAAGGGAGTAAGCTTGGAACCGTCGAATTCGAGCGCCGAATTCGGCTGTATCACCGAACCAATGCTCGCTATTCAGGTCGATAGTCCGTCAGCCGAATCTTTCCTTCGACTTCGTAGATGTGGCCTCGCATGTAGAGTCGTTCGATGATATCTTCGGCCGCTGGCTGCTCAAGGTCCTCCTGTTCCTTGAGGATCGCGTACGCGTGCTCATACGTGAGCTCTCTCTCACTCGGCAGTTCGCTTGCAAGCGCATCGAGCGATTCTTGCGCAAGTGGTGTGAGTGGTGATTGCCGGTTGGAAATCATCGATATACTCACAGACACCGACTACCGACGTAAAGCCTTGGGACAGAATGACACACGGTTGCCTCGTTGGTGGTCTGATGATGCAAGGAGAGCACACGGCGTGACAGGATGGGTAGGGGCATAGGATCCACGCCGTGTGTTGGGTTACGACGACTGCAGATTCCTCTTCGAAGGCGATCAATAAAGAAGTCACCCAACCAGAGCGGAAGTGAAACGAAACGCTGGCTCGCAGGTCGAGTGTTCGATCACAACAAGATGAATCGATTCCACATGTGAATACGTACACGACGTACTGGGTGCTGATAGTTAGTATAGAATACTACCCAAGAGCGATCGACCAAACACAGGAGAGACTCTAACGAGTAAATTGGAACTGGCAATTCACACCAGGAATATACTACTCTCTCAATGTCGAACAGATCGGCCACCCATCTAAATCTCGAGATTCTACATTTGTTAAGGTGTCCGACTCCGATTGAGTAACTGGAGAGACACACCTCTATCGATTTGTTCATTGGAAAGGAATCCATAGACGGATACTATAAAATTAATGAAGGGAAAAATGCCGAAATTGAGGATAGCACTCTCTAGACGTGATGGGCGAATATATCCTGACGGTAATCCAAAGACCACACTCACACCCCTATCGATTTGTTCTGGCGGGAAAGAGCATAGTGAGGAAGTCAACCACAGGGAATCCACGAAGGGATAGCTTACCAGAACTCATCCTTTGATAACTTCGGAATTCATATACCCAAATATTACCGTATTCGGCTGACTGCAGGCATATAGAACAAACCGATAGGGGTGAGAC
>NZ_MEIH01000335.1:0-35735 GCF_001723155.1 Haladaptatus sp. W1 | reverse complement strand
CCCGACGACGCGGACATCAAGACTGTCTCGATTAAGCAGGAACCCACTGGGAAGTGGTACGCTATCCTTCGTGAGCGTACTTCAAGATACCCACGTCGATGCCAAGCACTTCTCGGGGTTCTCCGGTTTCTCGGGAGCTTCATCAGGTGTCTCGACACCGAGGATAGCGTACCACTTCCCAGTGGGTTCCTGCTTAATCGAGACAGTCTTGATGTCCGCGTCGTCGGGCAGATCACGGTGAAAGGTGATTGGAATGTCACCGAGTTTCGAGAGCCACAGTCGGGTCTGACCACTCGTGTTCTTGAGCTTGAAGCCAGATTGACTGTAGGTGAAACTGCGATATTCGTCGGGTGCCTTCCAGTGGAGCGTCCCAACACGGTAGCCGTTGTCTCTGCGACCACGGAGCGTTGAGAGGTTATCGTACAACCGCTGAACGACCTTTTGAAGCACTTTCGAGTGAACGTCTTTTAGGTCGGACCATCACTTCTTGAGACTCGGCAGAAGTTTCTGCTCGGAGTATGCCGACGTACCGTTGTTTCGGTTCAAACGGTGGAGAAAGTGGTTGTAGACCTGTCTACAGGTATCGACCGTCCACGCTAACCGCTCTTCAATGTCGGCGGGTGGGTTCAGTCGATATCTGTAGTTGTAGTTCAATTACGAGTGCTCTTCGATCTGCTCGTCCAGTTGGCACTGTCTAGTTAAGCCAGTTTGAGAAGCGAGCAGTTCGTTGATTTAGTGCTTTGCTCAACCAAGAACTGCTCAGCGAGACGTTAGAGACCGCGAATCTTGAATGTTGGGAGCGTGAGCGGACGGCGACGCCCGTTAGGGCGTTCGCCGTCCGTCTCCACGCGACCGGTTGTTCACTCAGAGAAACAAAAGCAATTCTTGCGCTCTTAGGCGTAAAACGGTCGCACCAAGCGATCTTTCAATGGATTCATCGGATATCTTACATCTTCTCCGACCCGCCGTCGGCAGCGCCGACGCGGGTCGCAGTGGACGAAACCGCTGTCAAAATTAACGGCGAGTGGTCTTGGGTGTACGCTGCAATAGACACCGAAACAAAGCAGCTGCTTGGTATCGAAGTGTTTGATCGGCATGGCACTGATTCGGCAGCTGCGTTTCTGTCTGGATTGGCCGAGAAACACGATCTCTCGGACGCCGTGTTTCTCGTTGATGGCTATGGATATCGGACTGCCCTCTTTCGAATCGGGTTGAGCGGTCGGCTCGACTACACGGAGCGAAACCTGATCGAAAAGTGGTTTCACACACTCAAACAGCGCATCGACCGCTTCTATACATCGTGGGTGGGCAGTCGGCCCAGCGTCCAGCAGTGTCTTGAACAGTTTGTGCATTACTATAATCGTCAGAGACCGCATCAATCGCTCGACAACCGAACACCTGTCGAGGAGGAGCTAAACTAGACAGTGCCGATCAAACTGGCTTCCCATCAACAGTGATATTCTCCATCACGTCACCCGACCCCCGAAAGAGCACATTCTCCGTCGCCTGCCAACCAGGTGTCTGAACCTGCAGATTCCGAACCGTAACATTGCTTGCTGCATTATCGACAACGAGTGCTTTCGTCGGCGACTCGTGGATTGTTATTGAGACGTTCTCGATCAGCGCTTTCTGAACCGCATGTTGGACGGTGAGACTCCATCCAGTCGGCTTCTTCTGGATGATCTGTGTATTCTTGACCGTACAGGAACCATCATCTAGCCGGATTGGACGTTGTTCGTAGTAGAACTTGTTTCCGAACGACTGGTCGATGATGACCTTGCACCCGATGATCTTCGAGTCCGTCCCACCAATTCGGATGTTCGATGCCTGCGAATTGCCTGCAATGCAGTTTATCACTTCGACGGTGCCGTCTCCTGTACCTGGATGGCCGCCGATCACGTAGATTCCGTTATCAGGCCACCCGCCACAGATAACCCGTTCTAAGCGGAGCTTCCCCTGCGTGCGTGGATGCATCGTAATCCCCGACGTCGCCCACGACCGACCGGCATACGGCCCGCCGTCGTAGGTATCTCGCGTGTTGATCGTCTTTTGGTAAGTGAGACCGCCATATCGGATGTCGATATTCCGGGCCCGAATGAACGCATTCTCAGTCGCTGGGTTCAGTCGAAATGGTCCCTGACAGCCGAGCGAGTGCATGCCGACTTGCCGGATATTCTGAATCACCGATTTCCCAGCTGTGTGATGGTTCAAAATCTGCATCCCTTCGTTCTTCCCGCGCCAATCGGCTGTGAACCCACCGAACACAAAGCGTCCCTTGTGTGGTGTATCAGGCACCCCGATTTTGAAATGCTGAGCAGGGCCGTGATACTCGCCTTCAGTGACACCGAATCCCTCGATTGCGTCCACACGTCCGTGCGTGAGGACCGCGTTCTGCCCGATAATCCCGAGATTACGGAGCCCAACATGTCGATGGCTCGTATTCAGTTTATACCGACCGGGTGGGAAGTAGACGAGCGTGTCGTTATCGATCACACGGTCGAGGACATCATCGATCGCGTGCTTCCCCGTGTTGTCTGCACCTTTCTTCGCGATGTTCACTCGGTGCTTGAACTGGTCAGCATACTTTGTCGGATCGAGTCCCAATGGTGTACCACTTGTTGAATTCGTGCTATTGGTGCTGTTCGATCCATTATCTACCGCACCAATTCCACTGCCGTACACACATCCGGACAGTGACGCAAGACCGAGACTAGCGGTTGTTGCGAGAAATGCCCGTCGACTGTGCGATTCATGGCCATTTTTGTCAGCGGTTGGTGGTGGTGTCATAGGGGAATCACTCGCGTTTCGGTGCAGGCGTTGTTTCTAGAATACGTTATTACACAAATCAAAATAAGTTTTACGTACGTTACTAAGTGAATTGGAGTAGGTTTTTAGAATTCAGATGTCGGCGTTAGCATTATATACTAACAAGGAGGCGAAAGAAAGAGTGAGAGGCACAAAGACCTCAAAGCGCAGTCAGACTGGCCGAATAGCTAACGAGTAGTACCGGGAACGAGATTCCACACTTTCTCTGTCGCGACGTACTCACCGTCCTGCTCTTCGATGTATCCTTCAGCAAGGGCCTCGGCTATCGAATCATCAATATCGCCGTCAAAGCGACCATGCTGGGATGCAATCACACCGATGTGGTCGCGATCGATTGTCGCACGGTTCTGCCTGCCCGTGTTATGCTCGATTATCCGAGCGACGATTGCGGCATTCTCGCTCATATAGAGTGGTAGTGTCTGAACGTCGTTAAATCGGTGGGCGATACTGGTTAGTATGAGGTACTAACCCACGAGCGACTAGCTGGAGGCGCACACTCCCGATCGTCACAATCACTCCTTCAGTTATAGAGTACAGTATTATGAGTCGCGTTTCGCATCCCTTGTTCCACGAACAGTTTCCTCGACGGTCTCGATACCAGCTTCATGGAGCACATCGCCGACAACGACTGTATCTGCGACATTCGCCATTTCGTAGGCCGAGTCGTAGTCGTGAATCCCGCCCCCATAGAAGAGCTGCGCTGACGAGAGTGCATTCCGTGTGGCAGCGACAACTGCTGGATCACCGAGGGTGCCGGAATATTCGAGATAAACGATCTGCTGGCCAAGAACCTGTTCGGCGAGTTCAGCATAGGCAACGACGTCGTCGACATCGAGGTCACAGTCCGCCTGCGTGTACGTCGCAACTGATGACGCTGGATTGAGGACAATATAGGCTTCCGGATGGACGTAGTCCCACTCAAGATCTGAAGAGCGGACCCATTCGTGGTGCGCTCCTGTAATCCACAGTGGGTCATCGGCATTCAGAACAATCGGCAGCAGGTACCCAGAGAGTGCCTCGGTATGAGACTGCGTTGGGCGATAGGTCGGCTCGACAAAAATGGGAATCTCGGTAGCAGAAAGCGCATCAAGAATCGGTTGAACACGGGCTTCGGTGACGTTCGTGGTGCCACCGATGATGATTGCGTCGGTCCCCGTGTCAGCAATGCTAGCGTAAGTACCCTCATCGTGGAGTGCTTTATCCGGGTCAACCTTCGTAATGTGGTCCCACTGTGCCCACGCAGCCGCCATACCTCAATGTAGTACGGAGATACGCAAACCGCTTTCCGTCTGTTCGTCTCCCACGTGTCACGCTGGCTCTGTCCGGATCCGTTCGACCGATACATCTACGACGAGCTCCGTGAAATCGTCGTCAGCACCGACCAGAAGCGTTGCATCTTCGGCAACCGCAAGCGCCACAGCATATGCATCGCCGAGCGCGATCCCCCCCGCTCCTTTCACTTCAGCTGCCAGTGGCCACGACTCGGAGGGAGCACACAGTGTGACACCGCCGTCCACCAAGTCGCGCACGGCCTGTCGGCCGGTCGCCAGTGTCTCTTCTGTTGGCGTTCCCGATGGGGAGCCAGTTTCAAAGCGGGCGATTTTGTACATCAGTTCGGTCGCCGTGATTTCACTGACCGCTACGGCCTCTTCACCCATGTAGACATCCGTCAGGAGGTCGCGGACAGTCTCCCCACCGGGTTCACCGTAGTAGTACGCAAGGAGAGGTTCCGTATCAAGAACGTAGCGATAGCTCATTCGTCGGTGGTCTCGTCTGTGTCGTCGGTAGCGACGTAGCGCTGGTAGTCACGCTGGTCAGCGGTGTCCTCTGCCTGGCGCTCAGCTGCCTGCTCCTCTCGATGGTGCGTAATGACCTCGCCACGCTCGTAGTCTTCCCCCAGTGACCCGAAGCGTTCACTTGGTTTCGGGACTGGCTCGACGACGAGTTCGCCGTCCTCTTCGCGGAAGCGCACACGGCCTGGGATTTCAATGCCGTACTTCTCCCGGAGCGACTTGGGGATCGTCGCCTGTCCTTTGCGGCTGATACGGACGACGTGGTCGCCATTTTCACTCTTACTACTCATAGTTCTTTACTGAGTAGATAGTATGACTTCCAGAATATTAAAACATACGGTGAGAAGGGATTGAGCCCCAAGAACCGTCCACTGCCTCATGTTACACTAAGCGGGTGTGGGCAAACCACACTACGGTTGCATCTTCGGCAGCGGAAACTGTACTCCACGTCTCCAATCCAGAAATTCCCGAGTAGCGAGATGGAGGTGGTGAGTTGTCTGTACTACCGATGTATTAGTCCTAGTATCCGGCGCCGAACATCATTCGCGGAGTCGTACGTCTGGTTCTCAGTAGAAGCGAGCACCTCCTCGAGGGATTCCGTCCCACCCTGCGTTTCAATCTCATAGTCGCCATAGGCCTCGACCAATTCATCCGTCGTGGTTGGATAGCCCTGGGTTTCGAGTGCTTCATCAAGCTCACCAAGCTGCGCACTAGGGTCGCCGCGCTTCTGTTGGTCTTCACCGGCACGGTTACGTACCTCCTCTACCTCTCGCTCTGGCTGGTGTCGCTTTTCGTCATTCGCCTTCTTCTCTCGGCCCTGGTTATCATCCACCATCACTATGGATAGGTGACCGATTCGCATAACGGTTGGGTCGCTCACCGAATTGACCACCGCAAGGACAACAACCGCCTCCACAGACGCACTTGAAATCGATGCATACACTCCCCGAACTCCGCCAGATCGAAACGGGGTCCCGGGAGAGTTCTACTGCCACTTATACACCAAATATTCAATCGAAGGTACTCACAGAGATACGGCGACTCATACTCCCATATTTTGCATTAAGCGAGTGTGGACACACCCGAGCCCGAGTGATTGTGAAGTGGGCTGGGTTCGTTCAGGAGACAAGCTTCTGTAGATCAGCATACGGACTGTCGCTGACAGCGACCGATGAGAGTCTCGCTAAAAGAACGATGACAGCGTCATCGTCTGTGTTGGCCCTTATCGACACAAGTCTCCTCTCGTGCTCACTACGGAAGGATGAATTAAGTCTCTCGTCCGGAGGTGTTGCCCCACAGACTTATCCGTCAGAGAGACCGAGTATATAAGTACGGAAACATACCTGCCCACTGTGCGTTTGTGCCCCACTGATGACGGGCCGCTTGAGCCGGATTCACCGGCCGTGCAGGGTTACTCCCTCGTTCTCTTCGCGTACTCGGCACGCGGAACGCATTCTAGTAGACATGTTCCGCAACGCCAGTCACACGACCATGAGAAACCCGACCACTTCCACGTCACTCGATATGAGCCTCGACATGCTGAGTTCTCCACACCGCCGCCGCATCCTGTTGGCAGTGTTAGACGACAATCCACGCGATGAAGATGAATTCACGTCAGACGCTACGGACGACGAGCTCACAGCACTAAAAACGCAGCTCCACCACGTCCATCTTCCGAAATTGGCCGACAAAGGCTATATCGAGTGGAACCCAGACACGGAGACGATCCGTCGAGGGCCGAACTTCGATGAGATTGCCCCACTGCTCACCTTGATGAGTAACCATGCAGACGAATTACCCGACGGTTGGCCCTAATCCACTGTTGCCTATTTAAACCGGTTGTGTCTCCAACCGTCCTTCAAAAATAGCGTTGCTCCCCCGTAGTCACGCAGCGTGAAACCACACGACCACCGTCACACTGACACCGATTCGGTCGAACTCACCAAAAAAGAACTCTTACGACTGCTTGCGCATCCCCGTCGTCGGTATCTTCTCCATCGTCTCAATCAGACTGAACACCCATTCGAACTGCAAAAACTCGCCCGAAAGACTGCTGCGTGGGAAGCCGACACGGCACCTGAGACAGTTTCTGCGGAGTTCATCGAACGTGTCCGCATGTCGCTCTATCACAAACACATTCCGAAGTTAGCGGCCGCTGGAATCCTCGTCTTTGACGAACGGTCAGAGATGGTTGCGCTCGATACATCGTCCTCCCACTTCGAAGTGGTCGCAGAAGCTATTGCAGATGGCGATCCTGATGATAACTACGAGTAAGTGAACGAAGCCAACCACTCACGACGATCGATTATTTCTCTTTCTCGCTGGAGATGTCCCGAACAACGTCAAGCATTTTTTCGACACGCGAATTAGCGTTGTACGAAATGCTGTGTGTCGCCTCGTTGTACACAAGCAGCCCATGATCCGCAAGCTTTGGAAGATGGACGTGGTGCAATCGAATCGCGAGTCGACGATGGAGGTCTTTATATGACCTATCACTGACTTCTGTCAGGTGGTCAAGCAACTGCTCACGGGAAATTGTCGTCTTCGTGTGTTCGGAGAGATAAAGAAGGATGTGGCGGCGGTGCGCGTTTGCAAGTAAATCCCAGAGTGTATCGAGAGAAATCCGGTTGGTTCCCTGGTCGTCTCCGTCTCGTCGAATGGTACTACTGCTCTTCGATAGTTCATCTGAAGTCATCTGTAGGGAGTACTCCGTCTCTGTCTGGTGGTCATATTACTGACCAAGCGACAGTTTCGTATTATAGTGCAACCATATTTTTACTCGGGGGTTGCTGTGCGAACCCCTTTATAAGTGGCTACAAGTTGGATGCGATTCCCGTCTGCGTAGAGACGAGAAATTGCACCCATTAGCTCGAATTTATGCCACCAAAGAGTGTTTAGGGCAGACTAATCAGTCGCGTCGGTGTCCATCGAATTGAGAAATTGCTTGAGCATCTTCAGTTCCGCACCACGAATCCGTTTCGAAAATGCTTGCGACGAAATATCTAGCTCATCGGCCATCTCTTGGAGGGTGATTTCGCTCGGTGTTGCAAAGTAGCCCCGCTCGTATGCCATCACCAGTGCTTCTCGCTGTTCGGGAGTGAGGCCGAGCGTATAGCCGCCACTGTCTTTCTCTGTCAAGGAGAAGACGCGATCCAAATGGAGATTGATATCAGCGGCCGTGAGATGGTTGTAAAATTCGGCTAATCGGTCGTAGCTCTGAAATCGCACCCGGAACACCCAGTTTTCACGTCCATAGGCTTCGAGAACGACTGCTTCGGTTTGTGAAAGCCCCTCCAAGAGTGAATCCACTTCCTCGGTCCACACTGCCCGGTACAGTCGACTCCCACCAATGCGATCGAGTTCAACGAGCTCATCGATATGGAGATCTTCACGAACTTGAGTCTCGAATCGAGGAAAGTCGTCGCTTTCGACCCAAAAGAACGGCATGACAGCGTCTGACGTTGGAACAATACGCTCCAGTTCAATTGTCGTCTCTGGGATTTTCGTCGTTGACGCACCGAACATGAACTCGTTGGAATCGATAGTGAACTCGGCGATAATACTCATAGACTTTCTACGGCACCCAGCAGTGTAGACCTGTCTGTGATGCCGAGCGTAGAAGAAAGCGTGAAAATAAGAGCAGTTCTAAGGGTGGTGACATGGGGGAGGACAATAGCACTAGTAGCCGAACCGCATTATTCCTGTAGTGAGGATTTCTGTTCCCCAGTCGAAACCGTCACTAGCATTTCCTCGAGCAATGCGTCGACCTGCGGCGAGGCGCTGTAGGTGGCTTGCTGAGCGGATTGGTCATACTCGATAACTCCTGCATCAGCGAGTTTTGGGAGGTGAATATGATGCACCGCAATCTCTGTGTTCGTGGGCTCATCCGGCGAGACGTGCTCGTCACGCTGTGTAAGCGCCGTCACTAACGCAGAGATCGGCATGGGAGCCTCTGTGTTGCGAAGATACTGGAGAAGGGCTCGGCGCTGGTGATCGGCAAGGAGCTTGTATAGCAGGGTTATCTGTCCGCGTGTGGTGCCACGATCGCCAATCGGGTGTCTATCCTCGTGCATATGTGACCCTCGATTGGGCACACACATAATCATTTTTTATAATTATATTGTTAAATTGGGGAATGCACAAGGAGAGCCCCAATATATGGTTCTGTCACAGGGTCATTGTGCGATAGTAGCACGATACACCTCTAGAATTGTGAAATGCGCAACGGAAAGAATTGCAAAATTAGCTCTCACGCTGCTCATCGGCGGTGGCTTCACTGAAGTGGAAATGGTCGAACGGCTGAACATGCCGCTCGCGCAGGATCTCGGAACTCTCGACCGTGACCCCCGACTCGTGCAATGTGTCCGTGACACGCGTGATATCTTTCGTACTCGTGCCAACGACTTCCACGTAGATATTCCGTCTACCGATGAGCATTTCACGGACATCCACCACGCCTTGTATCTCGAGCAGTTGCTGGACATAATCGGCGCGCTCGGTTGCTGGCACAGTACAGACGAAGAGGACACGAAGCGGGAGATTTGCGGCCTCGTAGTCGATCTCGGGATGGTAGCCCTTGATGACCCCATCGTCTTCGAGGGCTTCGATCCGGTTCCGGACGGTACTCGCTGACGTGCCTACCGTTTCGGCAATCTCTTGAGTCGTGGTGTTGCGTGCATCGCGCTGGAGATGATAGAGAATGCCACGATCCACGTTGTCAAGTGGTCGGCCCATAGGTGAGAATTAGTGGAGTGAGCATAAATAATGTGTGAGAAAGTGAGTGAACTTCCTCTCATTGAATCAGTTACTGATGGTTCACTCAGTTCCTCAAACGTAGGCCAACCCGTAATATCGGGGCAGTTTAACCGTGTGTGGTGTGATACCTATACGGTTGACAACGATGCTTGATACGCAGCTCTCAATACTCTCGAATCACCACAGACGGCGGGTTCTCTTCGCGTTGATCGACAATGCGCCGCAAACCATACCCACCGGTTCCACCGCCACGGTGGAGACCGATGGTGGAGACCAACCCCAGACAATTGCGATGCAGCACATCCATCTCCCGAAGTTAGCAGATCACGGGTTCATCGACTGGGATCGAGAATCACAGCGCGTGACGAAGGGACCGCAATTTGATGAGATCGAGCCGCTGCTCACCGTTTTGAGTGAGAACCAAGATATGTTTCCGACTGATGGTGTTCCCGACTAATCGATCGTAATCGAAAACTGCCACAGGTGTGGCAGTTCAGGTACGGAGTGACGATTGGTTGGGACCCGTCAGAACTCCGTACCACTTCGTCCTTTGCGCTCGTCCTCTATAACCCTACTGTGATTATGTGGGTTACTGATTATATATCTGAATAGTGAGGGTAGGAATTTGCATCTTAAATTATTGGTTCCATCGAAACCACGTTCGTCGGTGCTGTGAAATAAGCAATTATAAAGTAATAAATTGCTTATTTAGCACCACTTTCCTACGTTTATCTGATTGAATACCGTGATAGCTGGTGAATTAGCAACTTGACTGTTCGGGGATGGGTGACATTGATACGTACTGACGTGCATATTCTACTGTATGATGGACAGTGCTGTTGGGAGCGTGCGATGGTTTCAACAACAACTGTCTTGTGAACGACGCCAAAACGGTATGAACGACCCCGGTGTTCCCGGGCGAATGGTTGGGACCCATGAACCAAATATCTAATCAAGAGCAAGCGATCGATTTGTTGCAACAACTCGGATTGAAAGAGTACGAAGCACGCTGTTTCGTGGCCTTAGCACGCCTCCCGAAAGGGACGGCCAAGGAGATCAGCGAAACCTCCGAGGTTCCGCGAACACGCGTCTATGATGCGATCCGCGTGTTGGAAACCAAAGGATTAGTTGAAATCCAACACTCGAATCCTCAGCAATTTCGCGCCGTGCCAATCGAAGAGGCCGCCGAGACGTTGCGCCAGGAGTATGAATCGCGGACGGACACGCTTGTCGAGGCGCTTGCTGCAATCGAGCCCGCAGAATCGAACGGTGGTGATGAGGAAATCACCCACGAAGTGTGGGCGCTCTCGGGAACGGCTGCGATTACGAATCGCACCCAGCAACTCATTGATGCCGCTGGACGAGAAATCATGCTCATCGTCGGGCGGGACGAGGTTGTCACCGACGAGTTACTCGAACAGCTCCAAGAGGCACTCGACACGGGTCTTGATGTGCTAATTGGCACGCAGACCGATGACCTTCGCGAGCGGGTTACAGAGGCACTGCCCGATGCAGAAGTGTTCGTCTCCGGGTTGGAATGGTTGCACAGTTCGCCCCTTGAGACCGACGACGACACGACAATCAGTCGGTTGATGCTGATTGACAAGAACACGATTCTGGTGAGTTCGGGCCACGAGACGAACACTGGTGAGATTGAAACTGAGAAGGCCGTATTTGGACGGGGCTTCGATAATGGTATTGTCGTGATTGCCCGACGATTGATGGCGACTGGCTTACAGCCGGCTGATGATCCTGAAATACCTGACGAGGACTGATGGGTAGTGCGTTATCGGGAGGCTGTTTTTACAGGCGCAAACTCTCCGCGTGATCGGTGGTTTTGAAAGCGTGTGGTTTCGATTCGAGATGTGTTCTTAGATGGGAGCAACATGAACAGTGCCAGTGCTTTGGACCGTGACAGAGTAGCCAGCGTACGTGAACGAGATTGACGTGGTCGTATCGGTGTTTGTTGTCGTTGGTGGTGCAAGAATCGCGTCAAGGGCATCAGGGTCGATGGAATCGTAGAGCGGACCGAGTTCCTGGTGGTCACAGTTCGCTGCCTGGGCAGTTGTTTCGACGACAGCGGCGCTTGGTTCTGTTGACGACCAGTCGTACTGAAGTTGAATCCCTTCGGGTGGGTCGCCGTCATCAGAGTTCGGCGAATCCTCATTACTCATGAATGGCATGTACTACGAAGACAGTTGGCAAAAGTGTTGTGTGAGTAATTGAGAGACAATGCGATAGAGCTGTTGAGAAAGCAAAATTTGGGCAATTATCTGTACCTTACAGACTGAGTTTAAGGTTGGTATACTGTACTAACTTTTGCACCACTATCGAATCAAGGATCTCACTCGCCGCGGTCCCCGCACAGCAGCTACCACTCATTCGTTTTTGTTGCTCCAATTTGTCGTGCCTAAGAAGGAGCGCCTTGTAAGTAGACCTTATGTCTCTGTCCTTAGGATCATCCAATATATCCACCAGTCAGCAATAGAATTCTCGACGGACAAGAGTCGATTTATGCGTAGGGAAGATGTCAGACATTCTGTGGCTGATGGTTATCCACTTGCACTGCCGCTTATACTGCCCACAGGAAGTCAATCACCAAAATCGGCTAAATTCAAGAAGTTGACCTCGCCGCCGTCGCACGTTCTATTCTAGTTATGGAACCAATCACGCACCTTGAAACACGGCGAAATCCCAGAACACAGACTACTTTTCCTACGACCTCGATTATTATCTGAGATACGACCGCAGATTCTATGTCACTGATCGTGCGATGACAGGGCTCCGTGAAGAATGGTTGCCCATCCTCAAATCATCCATGCAATTCGCCGGTCGAATCCCTGATCCGAGTTATTCGGCCGTCTTGAATCCCTCACGCGGTGATCGGTTTCAGCCAACGAGCTACGAGTACCTACAGATAGTGACCATCTACTAGATCACAGCTTCAGAACACCCGTACATTGATTACGTCGGCACACCAAGTACAGCGTATGCCCGTACGCATCGAGGAGTTCGAAGCCGGAGATCTCCCAAGTGGCCCAAGCGTGCCTCAACAGGTACTTGGCTATCTCTATACAAACCGGGACAAAGCGTTCACCCGGTCGGAAATCGCGACCAGTCTCGACGAGGACCCGAACACAGTTGGGACAGCCCTCTCGCGGTTGAAACAGCGTGAACTCGTCCGACACAGAGGAGAGTACTGGGCGATAACGAACGATCTTGATCGAGTTGCAGACGCGTATGCTCTCCACACGATCACGGAACGGCTCAATCAAGACGAAGGAGCGATCGAACCTGACGAGTGGGACGCAGTCGCTCCGGACGAACCGCATCCGAGCGAGCGAGACGAATAAATGCAACCGGAACGTGGCGATGTGGTTCGAAGTTCGGACCCGTTCAAACTGGGCGAAGATAGCCAACGACCGTGGCTCATCGTCCGAGGTTCTCGATGGGGAAGTTCGCCACTTCACACGCCGCACCGAGCGCGACGGTGTTCTGCATGATGGTTCCACCCGCGTCCTTCGCCAGACTGCGGAGCGGAACGGCCAATCCGATCATCTCCTCGGGGATGTCGACGTCCTCCATCTCCGTCCGTTCCCCGTCGTAGATGATCACGCTGTCCTCGTGAAGTTCGTCGAGGTTCTCGTCGATGGTCCGCTGGGTCAGTGCCACGAGGATGTCCAGTCGGTCGACGACGCTCTCGACTCGGTCGGTAGACGACCGGATCTTGTACGCGGTGTAGCCCCCTCGAATACGGGACGCGAAATCCTTCGACGTGAAGACATGTCGGCCCGCTCGGGAGAGTGCCTGCGCAAAGATTTTCCCGGTCGAATCGATTCCATCGCCGGCTTCGCCGCCGATGGCCCAGTTCAGGTCTTGCATCACTGCTACGTTACCCGGTGGCAAATCAAAAGCCTTCTGAAGCAGAGTCGGCGAAGTGGGAAGGAATTTGGTTCTTACGGCCAAACGTCCCACCATGGATGGAACCGAAGTCGAAGTGAAATCGGTGAGAAATGTCGGAGCAGGGATGATTGCGCTGGAGATCGAGTCACCGCCGGGATTCAACGCCCGTCCCGGACAGTTCCTCCAGGTCGCTGGAATCGTAGACGGTGAGGAAATCACGCGCCACTACACGCTCTCATCGCCGACCGCGACGGAGACGTTCGAAATTACGGTGGGAATCGACCCGGACGGGGACCTCAGCCCGTGGCTCGCGGAGCGCGAGGCCGGAGACACGGTGTCCATCGCGGGTCCCTTCGGTCGGTCGTACTACGAGGGCGAAGCCCGCGTCATCGTCCTCGCGGGTGGGCCGGGCATCGGTCCGGCCGTCGGAATCGGGGAGCGCGCGTTGGCGGACGGAAACGACGCGACAATCGTGTATCGGGACGACGAACCCGCCCACGAGGACCGACTTCGAGAGTTGGAGGCCGACGGTGCGACGGTCGTCTTGACGGAGGAGGCGGTGAGCGAGAGCGAGGAAGTACGGACCGTCCTCTCGCGCGCAGACGGACGGTCGTTCGTGTACGGGTTCGCCGACTTCCTCTCGGACGCTCTCGACGTTCTGGCAGCGACCGGACACGACCCGGACGAGGCGAAAACGGAAAACTTCGGCTAACGTTAGAAAAAACAATACCCTTTTATCACACCGTGAAAATAACCCACACTCAATGGGTCTCAGATGTTCGCTGTTGGGGCATGACTACGGTGAGTCCGAAATAGAGCGCGAGCGCGAAGAGCAGGGTAACGAAGTCGTCGTGACGGTCCGGGAGTTCGAGGAGTGTCAACGCTGTGGAAACGAGAAGGTGGTCAGCGAGAACAAGGAGGTGACGGCGATAGAGGAACCGGAACCCACGCCGGAACCCATCGAGAGCAAGGCGGCGGACCGACAGGCCGAACCACCGTCCGAGACGGAAATCATCGACTCCTCACCCACCACGGAGCCGGGTCCTGAATCGAACCCGGAGCCCGTGAGCTTCAACGACGACGACTTCGAGCCGCCGGAGAGCGCGGAGGAAGACGATGGCGTCATCCTCGAAGACGAGGACGACGAGGAAGCCGACGAGGGCGAACGCGGCCACGGCGAGTGGCCCGAGGCGGAAGATACGAACGTGGGCGACGCGGAGCGGGAACCGATGGAGTGGCCCGACACAGGGATGGAAGACGAAGGGTTCGATGCACAGGTCAGCGACGGAAGCGACGCCGAGGTGAGCTTCGGCGGGAGTTTGACACCCGAGAGCGCGCCGAAGATGGACAACGAGACGGAGTTCGTGGAGGCCGAACCGCGCGAGGAGACGGGATTCGTGCGAACCACGCGCCCCGACCCGCAGACGGACACCGGTTTCACGCGGGCGCGGGAAGCGCCGAAACCGGACCAAGCCTCGGAGTCGAGCGTCGACGCGGAACTCGTCTGCCCCGAATGCGGCCAGTTCGGTGGGGCAGCGTCGGGGTCCTCGCTTCGAGCGGGGGACATCTGTCCCGAGTGTCGAAAGGGATACCTAAGCGAGCAAAAGTAAGCGCGACGCGAAAAGAGTAAACATCCACCCCTCCAATCTGGGGCCAACTCATGAAAGAATACAAAATGCGACGCGGTGAGCATCTCGAAGACCGAATGCCCGACCTGAAAGCGAGCATCGAGGACTACTTCGGTCCCGTAACGGGGACGGAGGAGTTCAACGGGCACGAACTCTACGTGGTCGAGGAACCCGACAATCCGGTGTTCGAGCGGATCGTCGCCGGTGCGGCATCGTACAGCGGCAAGAAAGACAAACTCGCCGTTCACTTCGAAGAGCGACCGGCCGAGGACGTCATCGCGGAAGGAAACGCTGACGCTGCTGCCGACGCGGTAAGCAAGAAAAACGAATTCCTCCTCGAAGCGACCGGCCGCGACGCGAAAGCACGACGCGATTCGCTGAAACGAACCGTCGAGGACGATGCGGATGCGCCGGATAACGTCTAATCCCGACCGAGTTTTGTTCGGCTGATACTGACGCTAGTGGGCGTCACGATGAGTTGGTCGTCGCCTTTCTGAACGATATCGCCGTTGACTTCGCGGGCGACCTGTTGTAGTTCGTCCGTGATTCGTTCGACGGTGGTATCCTGCGTTCGAAGTCGTGTAATGTCAGCGATAACGATGTCGCCGTCGTACACGGCGTCCTTGATGGCGATGACGTCCTGTTGGCCCTGAATTTCGGCGATATGGACGCTGGTTTGCGATTCGTCGGGTGCAGCATCGAAGTCGTCCAAATCGAGCTCGACATAATCCCCGGCACTCCCGGATGGAGTCTCGCCGAGAATTTTATCCATGAATCCCATAGAACTACGGGGCCATCGAACGAGTATAGTTCTTACGTCAGACGAAGCGCGGGGGACCGTGGAGGCCAACGAGGGAGACACCGTTTTCGCGCCGGGATTCTTCCGGATACCGACGGATGGCGGCGGAATCATTCCCACGGCGAAGGGCGAGACGACGAACTGACCCGAACGCTTCGCCGGAAAACCGACTTTTTTGCTCGCACGCTGTGTTACCCGGTTCATGACGTTCAGCATCTGCGTCAGGGAGCGGTACACCGACGAGGAGGGGGACGACCAAACGCGGTTCGGCGTCGCGGTCACGACGCGCTTGCCGGGGGTCGGAACGCTGTGCCCGTTCGCCAGCGAGAACGGGGCGATAGCCACCCAAAGCCTCGTCAACGTCGAACTCGGGCGGAAGGGAATCGAGTACGTGGACGACGGACTCGCCATCGAGGACGCCCTCGACGCGCTCCTCAACGCGGACGACGGGGCCGAGAACCGCCAACTGCACGGCGTCGACACCGACGGAACGTTCACCTTCTCCGGCGACGAGTGTAACGGCTGGTACGGCCACGAGAGCGGCGAGAACTACACCGTCGCCGGAAACCTGCTGACCGGCGAGTCGGTCGTGACCGAAACCGCCCGCGAGTACCGGGAGAACGAGGACGAAGACCGACCGCTGGCCGAGCGACTCATCGACGCGCTGGCGGCGGGTTACGCGGAGGGCGGAGACAAGCGCGAGGAACTACACGTCCAAAGTGCGGCGCTGCTCGTCGAGACGACGGAGGGGGACGAGACGGAACCGTACTACAACGACTTGCGCGTGGACGCGACCGAGACGCCGATTCTGGATTTGCGGGAGGCCTACGAACTTGCTGGAGACGGCTTCGCCGCGGCCGTCGAACGCTACGAAGCGGCGCGGGACGAAGCCGACTCGTAATTCGACTTCGAACCGGCGGTCGGTTCGGCGTCGGTTCGGCTGTCGAATCGTCGGTATCCGCCCCGTGTCGGTTCAAACGGGTGGGTTTATGCACGAGACGAACGCACGTCGGATTATGGAAGTCAAGTCTCGCCATCATCTCCGAAGCGACGAGGTTCGAGAGATAGAAACCTCGCTCGAAGACGCGCTCGGCGTCGAACTGGACGCCGACACCTACGAACTGGTGGAGTTGGAGGATTCGAAGTTCGACATCGTGCTCGTCAACGGGGACCCGATGGTCGTCTACATCGACGACGAACCGTTTCTCACCGTGCAGGGCGCGAACGCCTACCCACCGACGAAGCGGGTCGTCACCGTCGACGCGGGTGCCGTCTCGTTCGTCAGCGACGGCGCGGACGTGATGCGCCCCGGAATCGTGGAAGCGAGCGACGACATCGAAGCGGGCGACCTTGTCGCCATCGCGGAGGAAACCCACGGGAAGGTCCTTGCCGTCGGGCGCGCGAAAACGACCGGCGACGAGATGGTCGGCGACTCCGGGAAGGTCGTCGAATCGGTTCACTTCGTCGGCGACGACCTCTACGAGTTCGTGGTCTGATTCGCGGCGGCAAAAAGGGGAAGTGGGGGGGCGTCGAAGGAGCTAGTATGTGGGGTTCCCGGCGGAACCGGGAGAAAAAGTCAGTCATCTGCATCGCGTGTGGCGACGCCGTTCGCCGCTCCGCGGCCCGCGAATACGATAAGGAAGGGAACCGCTGGGAGCGAAACGGAAAGACGTTCGAGCACCTCTGTAAGGCGTGTCACCGTGAGCTATGCCATCAACCGCGCGACGAACTGGAGGCACTGTTGGTTGACATCGACGCCGGACATGTCGATCAGATTGAGTTTTTGACCCGGTACGAAAGGGCGGTTCAAGACCGTTATGGCCCATTGGAGGAACGTGAAGGGTAGCCAGTCGATACGCCTAACTTCCCAACACCCTTACCAGCGGCCATGACGAGCGACGCACAGGCCGAGGCGGGAACCGCCGAAGGCCAAGGGCCGGTCGAAATCTCCGAAGACCTCGCCGAGCGACTCGACAGCAAGCGCGAAAAACTGTTCGAGAAGTTCGAAATCAGGGACGGATTTCCACAGGCCGTGATGACCGAGGCCGAAAAGCGAACCGAGAACATCCAGCAGGAGATTCAGGACGAGGCCGAAGAGCGGACCGACCTGCGCGATATGACGACGTGGACGACGGACCCCATCGACGCGCAGGACTTCGACGACGCCATCTCCGTCGAGGAGCGCGAGGACGAGTACGTCCTCTGGGTCCACATCGCCGACGTGACCCACTACGTCCACCCGGAATCGAACATGTGGGAAGAGGCGGTCAAACGCGGGAACACGGTGTATCTCCCCGGCTACACGATTCACATGCTCCCGCCGATGCTGGCGGAGACGGTCTGTTCGCTCGTGCCGAACGAGGACCGCCTCGCGCACACCGTCGAGATGCACCTCGACAAGGAGAACCTCTCCTACGAGACCATCGACATCTACAAATCGGTCATCCAAAGCGACGAGCGACTCACCTACTCGCAAGCCGAGGAGCGAATCGACGACGAGGACGCGCCGCTCCACGAGGAGTGTAAGCTCTCGTTCGAACTCGCAGACCGGATGCACGAGCAGCGAAAGGAGGACGGCAGCCTCGTCCTGAACCCGCGGCGCGACCGCGCGCACACCATCATCGAGGAGTCGATGCTGAAAGCGAACAAGGCGGTCACGCACGAACTGATGTGGGGCCGCGGCGTCGAGGCGATGTACCGCGTCCACCCCCAGCCGACGCCTGACGAGTGGGGGAAGGCGCTACAGGAAATTCAGGACCTGAACGGCGTCTCGATTCCGGGTAGCACGTGGGATGACCCGCGGAAGGCCGTCAACGCCACGCTGGAGGATGCACCGGGCAGACAGCTCGACAAAATCCAGTGGGCCGTGATGAAGGTGATGCCCCGCGCTCGCTACATGAGCGACCCGTTCGGCGGCCACCACGCGCTCAACTTCGAGATCTACGGTCACTTCACCAGCCCGATTCGGCGGCTGTCGGACCTCATCAACCACTGGATCGTCTACACGAACGACGTGCCCGAGGACCTCGTGGCGCTCTGTGACCGCGCCAGCGACAAGCAGGCCGACGCGGAGGCCTGCGAACGCGAGTACAAACAGTTCCTCGAAGAGGTCGGACTCGACCCCAACGCGGTCAACAACCGCGGCATCGAAATCGTCGAAGAGGACGAAGACGACGACTGAACGCGGTCGAACGGGCGATTTTCCAGCCATGTTTCCAGACTCGCGCACCGTCCTCGAACCCGACTGCTCGCGGTGTCCCGAACTCGTCGAGTGCCGGAACCGCATCTCGTGGGGGACCGGGCCGCGTTCGGCCGACGTGATGGTCGTCGGCGAGGCTCCCGGCGCGGGGGCACCGGACGCGGAGCGGTGGCGGGGCGGCAACTGGACGGGCATGGCCTACACCACGCGCCACTCGGGGCGAAAAATCCGGTCGCTGTTTTTCGACCTCGGGTACGACGCGTACTTCACGAACGCCGTGAAGTGCTTTCCAGAGGACGAGGACGGGTCGAATCGAGAGCCACGGGAGGAAGAACTCGACAACTGTTTCGACCACCTCAGAACGGAGCTAGCGACGGTGGACCCGACCGTCGTCGTTTCGACGGGGAAACACGCCACGAAAATTCTGCTCGATTTCGAATCGATACCGATGGAGGGGTTTCTCGACCGGGTGCTGTCGCCGGTGGAGTGCGAACGCCTCGACGTGATACTGTTGCCGCTCCTCCACCCATCCTACGAAAACGTCTGGCGAGGGAGGCTCGGGTACGACCGAGCGGAGTACGTGGCTGCTATCGAGTCAGCGCTCGCGGCACTCGTCTGACTCGTCTTCTCACTCGTCTGCGGGTGCGGTTCCGGACGCGTCGCCCGGGGGGGTCACGTCGTCGGTGATGTGCACCCATCCGTCGCTCTCGTACGTGATTTCGTAGTCGAGATAGCGGAACACCGCTTTGCCCCCGTCCCTGGCTGCGCCGTCCACCCGCGGTCGGAACAGCGAATCCAGCGCGTCGGGGTCGATAACGTCGTACAGGCGCGGTCCGATATCGTCCGGGGAGGCATCTTCGTAATCCGCAATCGCATTGACGACGGCGGTACTGGGACGCTCACCGTCCTGCACACGGTAGGGAGTATGTTCCATTCCAGTACCCCCCCTAAGATTCGTCAATGAATAAGTATGTCGGAAAAATCTGTGCGAATTCGATTCTGAAGATAGTATTTTCCGAATTTCGAAATAACCACGCGCGAGTCACTCCGAGACGGTATCGCTCCCGAAGTGGTCGAACGGCTGTACGTGTTCGTTCTTCACCAGCACTTCCTCGACGACTTCCAATCCGAGTTCGTCGAGTTTCCGCGCGACGTCGGCTACGTCGTCGCGGGTCGTCGCAACCGCTTCGACGTGGAGGTTTTCGACACCGGCCATGATCTCCTTGACGGTGACCACGCCCGGCGCGTCGAGCGCGCGTTCGGCGAGGGCCTCGCGGTCGGGTATCGGCGCGGTGCAGATGAAGAGGACGCGGAGCGGGAATCCCGCGTCGTGGTAGTCGATCTGGGGATAGTAACCGTCGATGACTCCCTTCTCCCGAAGTTCTCGGAGTCGATTGCCGACGGTGCTGGCGGAGACGCCCACGGCGTCGCCGATTTCGGTCGTCGTCACGTTGCGTGCGTCCTGCTGGAGCAGGTGAAGGATGCCGCGGTCAACCTCGTCGAGTGTGTCTTGGCTCATTGTTTTGGTAGCGACCTCCGTACTCGGTTTCCGTCCTGAAAAAGTCGGCAGGTGTTCGAGATGACAAACTTTCGTGGGAGGCATGGCCGAAACACGGCGAGAGGCCAGCTCGCCACCAGCGCCTCCGGCACCGTCGAACGCTTGCCTGAGAGTACACCCGGGCTTCGGGCGTATTTCACACGAATACCGCTATCACCATTATTATATCCCGGCTAAGCGGGGTGCGACGGGCGCGAACTCGGTGAAACGGTTAGGAGAACGGAATCGGGCGATGCGGTCGAATCACCATCGTAAACCGGTCGTGCCGCCGGAATCTGCCGTGAAACGGTGGTCCGCCCGGAGGAAATTGACGGGCGAAAAACAACTCCCCGACACGTCAGTGAACGGGAAACGTGCGAATCATTCGAAAATCTCGTGGGAGGCTGGGATTTTCTCACCGGTCGAAGAAATCCCGCGCGGTTTCCAACCCGACCGAACAGCCACAGGGCCGACACTCGTGGGTGTCCGGCCC
This sequence comes from Haladaptatus sp. W1, assembly GCF_001723155.1. Lineage (NCBI taxonomy): Archaea > Methanobacteriati > Methanobacteriota > Halobacteria > Halobacteriales > Haladaptataceae > Haladaptatus > Haladaptatus sp. W1. The sequence continues at coordinate 14,802 of NZ_MEIH01000335.1, read as the reverse complement.
GCGCGTCACGACCAGCAGAACGGGCGCGCCACAGACGGGACAGTCGGGGACCGACACGGATTCCGAATTCTCGTCCGACGAATTCTCGGAGCACATAGTTTCTCACAGGCGTGTACGGAAGCCACACGGACTCGATTCCTGACGCTTCGACTCTCCAAATGGGGTTGATTTGGCGATGAGGTGGTCCGTCATTGACTTCCGTACCAGCATATTGTTGGACAGGTATAATAAATATTCACATCGATTGTTGAGATATAGATCAACAATTGTTGTTTGAATTCAGACATATCGATGAGGATATGAGCGAGGAATTGCTGGCTATCAGCATGCGCCAACCCGGAGATTGGATGCAACTTCCGACGGACGAGCGGATTTTGGAGGTTCTCGAATCTGCCGGGCTGATTCTGTCTCCGGCCGTCGTTGCGAAGAACATCGACCGAAGCAGACACGAGGTGAGCCGACGGCTGTCCGTCTTGGTCGAGTACGGTTTTGTCGAGCGAGTCGAGAGAGGTTACTACGTGATTGCTGAACCGGGTGAGCAGTATCTCGCTGGAGAACTCGACGCGAGTGAGTTAGAGAACGAAGAGGGGTAGATGCGATACATCCGCGAGCGATGTAGGTGACTCCAGTGGACAACTGGGTTTTCTCGTTCTCCCGAACGCTTATTCCTCGTTCCCACTTATTTCGACGTAATGGCTACGACGACGCGCCGGGATGACGGCGAGGGCGTGGAGTTCATCCACGAGGACGACGGGAGCATTACTGCCCGCGATATCGAAACCGGGCTCGCGCGCGGTGGTGAATCCAAGGCCGAAGCGCTATCCCAACTCGCCGAAGTGCTTGCATTGGAAGCAGGAGAAGGCAGTCCCGTCACCGACGAGGACTTGGAGGAGTTAGGTCTCGACCGCGACGATTTCGACGATAAGGACCTTCCCGAGTTCATGCAGTAGATGGTCCGGACGACATTCTCCGGCCGGGAGGTCGTGAAGGTTCTCACGAGCTTCGGCTACGTTCCGGTGCATCGTCGCGGGAGTCACATCCGGCTCCGCTACGAGAACGAGGACACGGGTGAGGTTCGCCTCGTAGACGTACCGCAACACGACGAAATCAAAATCGGGACGATTCGGTCCATCGCAGACCAGTGCGGGGCCGAGGACTTCGAGGCGTGGTGTCATTGGGTCGATAGCCACAGCTAGCTCACCGACGTTGGATCGACTATCAAGCGCCGACTGCCGCTTTTGGAGGACGCCGGTTTAATCGAGGAAGTCCGTCAAACCGGGTCGTGCTATCGAATCACCGAGAAAGGGAAGCAGTATTTCGCCAGTGAACTTGAGGCGAGTGACTTGGAACGCGACGAGGAGTCGTGCTGAATACACGCCGCGTTTCTCTCATACCACATCCACTGACTGATGGATTTGTGGCGCTTATTTACTGAATGAGCGTCAACAGCCTCCAGTTGGCAAATTTGCGTTTCCCATTCAGAGTTAGACGTTTGGTAATCTTCTTTTTGGACAGAAAATTTATACCTGACACAGGGAACATTCAAACGATGACACGAGATTTTGGCGCGCCGGGTGAGGATATCCAGTCTCGCGGGGCACTTAAGTACTTTCTCGGTGTTCCGATCGCGGTTCTCCTGTACGTAGGCATCGTCCTCGTCTTCCTCACTGGTTCGAAATACGTCCCGAATCTGCCCCCACTCGTGGACGTGCTAATGCTGATCGCTCTGATTGGCGTGGGGCTCTATGGCGTATTTCGTATCGGCGATTTGGTCAAGCGATAGTGACGTGTCGTACGAGCGGTCGTTAAAATCCCGCTCGTTCATTTCTCACTTTAAAGGAGTGAGATTGTCAGCAAATTCGTTAAGCCAAGATGCAAAACGAGTTATAGCTCGTTGATTCTTTTCTCGTTCTATTGCTTTCGTAGCTTCTCTTCCAATATTCCTACGCAATCGCGATTTTGTATTACGTATCTGCTGTTTCTGGTCTCTCGTGAGGGGGAAAAACCACGATAGTCGTTTCCCATCTGTATTTGCCGTAAATACGTTTCCTTCGTTGGGGAATCTTCGTTAGGAAAGATCTCCTGTTTATCAGTAAAGCTCCTATCTTTGGTAGGAAAGCTTCTCTTCAGGTCTTTGAAATCATCAATCAGCTCCTGCTCCTCAGCCTTTAACCAGCTGAACGCTAAACCTGATAATTCATCTTCTGAGTATTTTTCCTCTAAATCATTTAGATATAATTCGAGATACTTCTGATTCCCCATCTCAACTGGCTCAGTAGTTAAATGAGTGTTCGGTTCACTATCTACAGACATATCTGACAATTCGATGTGTTAGTACAAATAACCAAAGGGCCTCAACAAGCGAAGAACCCTTCAAATCACGAAAACAGCGAGAAGGCGCACAGGCACAGTCATTTGATGAACCAAATCAAGCACCGCACAAACCATAGATTCACGGCTATCGAATCAAGCATAGCAGACGAAAAAGATTCGAAAGCCGACGACGGGTCGGAAACTGTCAACCGGCTCGGCTCGTCCATTCCTCACTTCGTTCGTCATGGACTCGCCGGGATTTGAACCCGGGGCCTCTTCCTTGCGAAGGAAGCGATCTGCCACTGATCTACGAGCCCTCGACTTATTGTACCGCCCGGTCGTTACTTGTAGCTTGTGTTTCGACGCGGAGTATGTGAAGCCGTCCCGCGATTAGGCCGACGGCGAAGCCGGTGAAGTGGGCGAGGAGCGCCACGCCGGGGGCGGCGGTCATCAGGGTGATGAGGGTGGTGAACGCGACGACGATGACGGCCTGTGCGCGGCGCGAGAGGCGAAGCCGACCGAACACGGCGTCCGAGACTGGGTTCCCGGCGAGGAGGTAGCCGTACAGGCCGAGGACCGCGCCGCTGGCACCGAGGACGGCGGGGGCGGTCGAGGAGAACAGGCCGCCGACCCACACCTGAACGAGGCCGGAGAGCATCCCGACCGTGATGAAGAAGGCGTGGAAGCGCGCCGTCGTCGTCACGCGCTCAACGAGGAGTCCGGCGAGCACCAGCGCGACGGCGTTGGAGAACAGGTGCCCGAAGTTGGCGTGGGAGTACACGCTCAACGGGAGCGTCCACGGGTGAACCGACACGGGCGGCGCGAGGGCGAACAGGCTCACCGCCCAAAACGGTCTGATGAACCCGACCACGGTTTGGAGGACGAACACGACGGCGAAGGCGACGAGCGTCTGTATCGTCGGCGAGCGGGAGAGACGCATACTCCTACTCATCACCGAGAGCACAAAAAACGACCACACGGTGCGTCCGCTGGTCGATGGGTGAAAAACGAAAGAAGATTGCGCGGGCCTCGAACTGAGCGGGATACGGGGTATCCCTTAGTCTTCGAGGACGATTTCGATGCTTACGTCGTTCGGAACCTGGATGCGCATTAGCTGTCGAAGCGCGCGTTCATCGGCGTCGAGGTCGATGAGGCGCTTGTGGACGCGCATCTCCCAGTGTTCCCACGTCGCGGTGCCCTCTCCGTCGGGCGACTTGCGCGTCGGAATCTCCAGCGTCTTCGTCGGGAGCGGAATCGGACCGCTCAGGGAGACGCCGGTTTTCTCGGCGATTTCACGAACATCGTCGCAGATGTCGTCGAGGTCCGAGGGGTTGGCTCCTGCGAGTCGGACTCGTGCTTGCTGCATCGTTTACTTCTCGTTGACTTCGAGGACTTGACCGGCCGCGACGGTCTGGCCCATGTCACGGATAGCGAAGGAACCGAGTTCCGGGATTTCGCCTGCCGGTTCGATGCTGAGTGGCTTCTGTGGTCGGACCGTGACCTTTGCCGCATCGCCGGACTTGATGAAGTCCGGGTTCTCCTCGGCGACTTCACCGGTGGACGGGTTGATCTTCGCGTCGATGGACTCGATGGTACACGCGACCTGCGCCGTGTGGGCGTGGAAGACCGGCGTGTAACCGGCCGTGATGACGCTCGGGTGCTGCATCACGACGATGCGAGCCGTGAACGTGTCGGCCACTTTCGGCGGGTTGTCGGCCGGACCACACACGTCACCGCGACGGATGTCGTCCTTGCCGATGCCGCGGACGTTGAAACCAACGTTGTCACCGGGTTCCGCTTTCGGAACTTCTTCGTGGTGCATCTCGACGGTCTTCACTTCGCCGCCGACGTCGCTCGGCTGGAACGACACGTTGTCGCCCACGTTGAGCGTACCGGTCTCGACACGTCCGACCGGAACCGTACCGATACCGGAGATCGTGTACACGTCCTGGATGGGGAGACGGAGGTCCGCGTCCGTCGGTGGCTCGGGTGCTTCGAGGTCGTTGAGGGCCTCGAGCAGCGTCGGGCCGTCGTACCACGGCGTGTTGTCCGATTGCTCGGAAACGTTGTCGCCCTCGAACGCCGAGGTGGGGACGAACGTCGCGTCGTCGGACTTGAAGTTGACCTGCTTCAGGAGCTTGGAAACTTCGTCCTTGACTGCTTCGTATTTGTCCTCGCTGTAATCAACGACGTCCATCTTGTTGACCGCGATGATGAGTTCGTTGATACCCAGCGTCTTCGAGAGGAAGACGTGCTCCTGGGTCTGGGGCGCAACACCGTCGTCGGCGGCGACGACGAGAACGGCGTTGTCTGCCTGCGATGCGCCCGTGATCATGTTCTTCACGAAGTCACGGTGGCCCGGACAGTCGACGATGGTGAAGTAGTACTCGTCGGTGTCGAACTCCTGGTGGGCGATGTCGATGGTGACACCACGCTCTCGCTCCTCTGCGAGGTTGTCCATCACGTAGGCGAACTCGAAGCCGCCCTTACCCTTCTCTTCCGCTTCTTCGCGGTGCTGTTCGATAACGTGCTCCGGGACGCTCCCTGTCTCGAAGAGGAGTCGCCCGACCATCGTACTCTTACCGTGGTCGACGTGGCCGATAACGGCCAAGTTCTGGTGTGGTTTGTCGCTCATTGTATATCTCACGCGCAGATGCGCTCTGGAGGAATTATTTGGCAGAAGCGGTTAAAACCATTTCGATACGCTATGCAGGCCATCTCGCCGCCGTCTGGCGGTTAATGGCAACAGATGACATGGTTAGTTGCGGCACAGACGCCGGTCACATTTCCCGTTCGAGGCGACTCACGTCCGCCAGAACCGCCGTCGCCGTTTCGTCGCCGCCCGCACCGCGTCCGCTGATGTTCAGTTGCCCCGCGTGTTTCGTCTCGAACTGGACGATGTTCCGCGTCCCCGAGACGGCGAGCGTCCCGTTTTCGGGCACCAACCGCGGCGCGACGCTGACGCCGTTCGGGGACACTTCGCCGACCAGTCGAATCGTCCACCCGTCCTCGGCCGCCAGTTCGAGGGCGCTTCCAGGCAGGTCACGGATACCCGAAACGTCCGCGTCCGCGAGCGTGTAGCCGCCGTCGAACAGCACGTTGGCGAGAATCGCGCATTTCAGCGCGGCGTCGGTTCCGTCCACGTCGAACGAAGGGTCGGCCTCCGCGACGCCGAGGTCCTGTGCTTCGGCGAGGACGTGCTCGTAGCTCAGCCCCTCGGTCGCCATCCGCGAGAGGACGAAGTTAGCCGTCCCGTTGAGGACCCCGCGAACCGCGGTGACGTTTTCCGTCCCGACGTCGGTGATGGTCGAAAGGACGGGAATCGCGCCGCCGACCGTCGCCTCGAACAGCAGGCTTCCCTCGCTCTCGCGTTCGAGCGCGCGCAACTCGTCGTAGCGTTCCGCGACCGGCCCCTTGTTCGCCAACACGACGTCACGGTTGCGCGCGAACGCCTCGCGTGCGTGGCCGAATCCGGGTTGCGCGTCGCCGAGCGTCGTCGGCGTCGCCTCGACCAGCACGTCGTATTCGCTTTCGAGCGCGGTTTGCGGGTCTACGTCCCCGACAGTCCTGTCGCTGGCCTTGCGTTCGAGCGTCGCGGCCACGTCGATGCCGCTCGAATTCACGACCGCACCCGACGAGTCCGCCAGCGCCGTCACGGTGTGCCCGTACTCCCCCGCTAGATCGACGACGGACCGACCGACGGCACCGGCACCGAACACGGCGAGTTTCATGCGACCCCCTCCCCGTCGGTCAACGGTGCGATGAAGCGCAAATCCTTGTCGTCCGCGACCGTTTCGACGGTTTCGAGAACGTCGCTCGTATCGGCGGAGTCCGTGGCGAGGCGGAGGCGCGCGCTCGATACGTCGCTCGTCCCTGCGGGGGCCGACAGGGAGATATCGACGACCGACGCGTTCGATTCGGCCGTGATCCGCGAGAGCGTATCCGAGACGTTCGTGTCGATGATGTGACCAGTGAGGATGACGGTCACTTCCTCGTCGTATCGCTCCGCACCCGCGCGGATGACGTTGATGCTCGCTGTGCGAAGCGCGGAAACGATAGTTTCGAACCGGTTGGGATGACACTCGAAATCGACTTCAACCGGGATGTTGCCGCGAGGAGTGAGTGAGCCGCGTTCGTGAAAGACACTGAGTAGATTGCCACCGTAGTCGGCAATCGGTTCGAGAGCCCGGAGCAGTTCACCCGGTTCGTCCGAGAGTTCCAAACGAACCGTGTACGCTTGTACCGGGCCGCCGCCGTGGTCGCTCATGATGACAGGATTGGGGGACGGGAGGCAATAAGCCTTGAGTCGGTCGCAAAATTCTCCAATCGAAGGACGGCAACGAGATGCAACGGAGAAAAACGATGTGAAACCGGCGTTAGTCACAGCCTATGTCATGCGTTAACGGGGTCGTAGTAATACCCGTGGACCGTGAACGGGTGAATCGGTGATAGATGATGCGATTTACCGACGCGGTCGGTGCGAGCAGTACCAGTGCTAATGAAGACCACGTGTGTGCGTTCTGCCAGACGGCCTTCGATAGCCGTGACCGCGTGTGCCCGGTGTGCGACGCGGAGATCGTCATCCGTGGTGACCGATAGCTGCGCAGTCGTACTCAGAGCGAGACGCCCATTCTGACGTAGTGACGTCGAAAATCATGCGGTGCGCGATGCGGACGATTCTACGACGACGACCCCGTGAGACGCATCTCGCCGCGAAAGAGCGAGCGCTGGTTGGTGGCGATGGCACGTGAAAAACGATATCGCGCGGACGGCGACGTGACGAGCGAAATCGAGTTCCTGACTCGGGAGAGACTCAAAAGATAGCGGTTCGAAAGCGGTGAGCGTCGATTAGAAGTAATCGACGGCCTGCGGGAGTTCCAGCTTCATCCCCTTGCGCTCTCGGATTTCCATGATGGTTTCGGGTTGGAGGTTGTCCGCCATGACGCGGAACCCGGCGTTCTCGGTGTTCCACGACGCACGACCTTCCGTCGCACTTCGGATGTCCGAGGAGAACCCGATCATCTCGTCAACGGGCGCGATACCTTCGACGACCATGAGGTCGCCCTCTTGGTACATGTCGTCCACGCGGCCACGGCGACCCTGAATCTCGCCGGACGCGGCACCCATGTGCTCGTTCGGCACGTCGATGCGGACGTTCTGAATCGGTTCGAGGAGTTTGACGTGACCGTGGATGAGTGCGTTGTGCACTGCCTGTCGGACCGCAGGGATGACCTGTGCCGGACCACGGTGGATGGTGTCCTCGTGGAGACGCGCGTCGTGAAGTTTGATGAGCGTCCCCTGAACGGGTTCGGCCGCGAGCGGACCGTTATCGAGCGCCTCTTCCAGCCCTTCGATGACGAGTTCCATCGTCTCGTTCAAGTGCTGGATACCCTTCGTGTCGTCGATGAGGATGTTCGTCCCGTGGATGTGCTCCACGTTCTGGCTGGTGTCCTTGTCCATACCGGCTTCCTGCAGGACCTCACGGCGGTCCTGCTCGGGCATGTCCATCGACACGTCGCCGAGTCGAACCTTCTCGACGATTTCATCGCCAAGCGGTTCTACCGTGATGTAGAACCGGTTGTGGCGGTTCGGGGAGATACCTTCGACTTCGGTGGTCGCCCCCTGAACCTGCTCGCGGAAGACGACGATAGGCTCACCAGTCGTCACCGGGATACCCTGGTTGCGCTCGATACGCTGGGTGATGACTTCGAGGTGGAGTTCACCCTGTCCGGAGATGAGGTGTTCACCCGTGTCCTCGTTGATGTCGATCTGGATTGTCGGGTCTTCCTTGGAGACCTGTCGGAGCGTCTCGATGAGTTTCGGCAGGTCGTCCATGCTCTTTGCCTCGACGGACTTCGTGATGACGGGTTCGCTGATGTGCTCGATGGACTCGAACGGCGTCATCTCCACGCTCGATACCGTGGAACCGGCGATAGCGTCTTTCAGACCGGTGACGGCCGCGATGTTCCCGGCAGGGACGCGCTCCACTTCCTCGCGTTCGCCACCCATGTAGATACCGACGCTCTGGACGCGGTTCGTTCCGACAGTCCCGGAGATGTAGAGGTCTTGCCCTTTCTCCAGCGTACCGGAGAAGACACGACCGGCGGAGATTTCGCCAGCGTGCGGGTCGATACCAATGTCGGTGACCATCAGGACGACTTCGCCGTCCGGGTCCACGAGACGCATCTGTTCGGCGAGTTCCGAGTCGTCGTCACCACGCCAGACGCGCGGGATACGACGGGGCTGCGCCTCGATGGGGTCCGGGAAGTGTTCACAGACCATGTCGAGGATGACGTCCGACAGCGGCGTCTTCTCGTGAAGCTCCTGGCGCTTGTCGTTGCGTTCGAGGTCCATGATGTCGCCGAAGTCCATGCCCGTCGCTTGCATCGACGGCATGGAGACACCCCACTTGTAGAGTGCCGACCCGAATCCGACGGTTCCGTCTTCGACGGAGACGGTCCAGTCGTCCACGTCGTCCATGTCCTCGGTCATGCCGCGAATCAGCTCGTTCACGTCGTCGATGACGTTGAGCAGGCGGCGTTGCATCTCCTCGGGACCCTCTTGGAGTTCCGAGATGAGTCGGTCCACCTTGTTGATGAACAGAGTCGGCTTAACACCCTCGCGGAGTGCCTGTCGGACGACGGTCTCCGTCTGCGGCATCGCGCCTTCGACCGCGTCCACGACGACGAGCGCACCGTCGACGGCGCGCATCGCACGAGTCACGTCGCCACCGAAGTCGACGTGGCCCGGCGTGTCGATGAGGTTGATGAGGTGGTCTTCACCCTCGTACTCGTGGGTCATCGAGACGTTCGCCGCGTCGATGGTGATACCGCGTTCCTGTTCGTCCTCCTCCGTGTCCATCATCAACTGGGTGGCTTCGCCTTGGTCGGCGATCATGCCCGCACCAGCGAGAAGGTTGTCCGTCAGCGTCGTTTTACCGTGGTCGACGTGGGCGGCGATGGCGATATTCCGGATCTGTTCCGGTTTGTCCATGAGCCGCTCACACTGTTCGACGATCTTCTTTCGTCTACCCATATATGGGTATCCCTACCTGTACGAGGTTGAAAAGCGTAGTGTTTTCCCGCCCGTAAAACGGCCGGAAACGGGCCATTTCCCTGCTAAACAGTCACATATGGCACAAGAGTAATGGCGGTGTAGACCGTGCCAACGACACGCATGGATATCCGAGTACACGGTTTGACGTCCCCGAGCCCGTTTCTCAGCGCCTCCGACATCTTCGAAACCGAACTCGACCTCGAACGACCGGTCCACGTGCGCGTCCGCGACGACCCCGACGAACGGACGTGGACCGCCCACCCCGATGACCACCACGTGCTCAACATCTCGCGGCAGGCCGCGACCAGCGTCATGGCCCGCGAGCTCGCGCTCCACGAGTATTCCCACATGGCGCGCAACGAGCAGTCTCACCCCTCGCACACCCAGTCAACCGCGGAAGTGCTGTTCCTCGCGTTCGCCGGACAGTCGGTCGAGCGGCGGAAGCTCACCCACTGCTATCAAATCGCGAACCACATGAAGGACATCTACGCCGACGACATCACGCTCCGAGTCGGTCCGAGCGACAAACTCGTCACCTTCCTCGAATCGGAACTCGCGGCGGCGGTCGCGGACCGCCCCGCCGAGGTTCGCGGACGGCGACTGACCGCCACGTCAGACCCGGAGATGACCGCCGTCAACGCCGCGTTTGCACTCGCCATGGTCGAGCGTCACGACCTCGTTCCGCGCGACCACCGCCTCTACGACCTCGCCCGCACCGCCTCCCGAGATGCACCCACCGTCGACGTGCAGGGGTTCAAATACCGATTCCTCTCGCTGACCGACGACCCGACCGAGAGCGAATACAAAAAGGCCCTCGTGGACACCGCGCGCGAGTACGTCCTCGGAAGCGTCGACGGTGAGCGCACGCAGGCGGCGGACTGAAACGCAGAGTCGAGACTCACGACGAACGATAAACGAGAGAAGTACGAGAGAATTTAACGGGCCGCGGCGGCGACGCGCTCTTTCTCTTCTTTCTGGTTGACAGCGTAGGTCTGGACGTCGTAGTCCGCGGCACCGATGAGCTGGGAGGCGAGTGCCTCTTCAGCGTCGGTCGAGGTCTTGAACGACGCGCCGTAGGCACCCTCCGCGATGAACTTCAGGGACTGGTCGACGCGGCGCTGGGGCGCGACGTCGACTGCCTTGGGGACGGAGATACCACCGTATTTCAGGCGGACCGTCTCTTCACGCGGGGCAGCGTTCTCGACCGCGCGAACGAGAACCTGAACCGGGTTCTCCTCCGTGCGCTCGTGAACGATGTCGAACGCGCTGCGGACGATCTTCATCGTCTGCTGTTTCTTGCCCGTGTTCTCTTCCGTCTGCATGAGACGGTTGATGAGGCGCTCGACGATGCTGATTTCGCTCTTCTGGAACTGCTTGGAGGCGTGGCGGCCCATCGTGTGAGCGACGGGCGTGATGTTGATGTAGCGCTCGGTGCTCGGGTCGTTGAACTCGATCTCCGAGACGTCCCACGTTCCGAACAGCTTCGCGGCCATCTCCTCGCCTTCGGTGCCGACTTCCTGTTCCGGCTCTGGTTGTTCTTCGTCTGCACTCATGGTTATCGGACCGGTTTCTCCGCGTTTCCGCGAACCAGTTCTTTCAGGCTCACGCCGTTGACCTTCTCGACCTTGTAGTTGACACCCGAGATGTCACCCATCGCACGACCCTTCGCACCACCGATACCGGCGATGGTAACCTCGTCGTGCTCGTCGATGAACGAAATCGCACCGTCACCGGGACAGAATGCGGAGACTTGCTTTCCGTTCTTGATGAGCTGAACACGGACACACTTTCGGATTGCGGAGTTGGGCTGTTTCGCCTCGATGCCCACTTTCTCCAGCACGATACCTCGGCCCTGCGGCGCGCCTTCGAGGGGGTCGGATTTCTCCCCGAGACCGCGCTCGCGTCGGGCGTAATCGGAGTCAGACCACCGATGCTTCTGGCGGTCCTTCTTCAGCTTACGAGCTGCGTACTTGCCGTTCGCCATATGCAGTGGACTATCCGACGAAGGTACTTAAGCGTCCCCTTTTGGAAGCGGCGAAACGCCCGCAGGTCGCTCGAAAGGGGTCGATAAAGCGATTTGAGACCGTTTCAATGATTCTAAGCCGAGCCAACGGGTTCGTTCGAACCAGACCGCATCATCGGTTCAGCAGGGTTCCCATCCCCGACGCCCGCGAAACGGCGTCCGTAAACCATCCGAACAGGACGAACAACCACGCTACCGACAGCGAAACGCCGACGGCCACGGCAGCGAATTGGACGCCGAGCGATTCTCCGAGAAGCACGCTCAGGCCGAACCCACCGAGGTACGTCACAATGAGCGGCCACCCGACGGCCACACCGAGCAGTCGCTCGACGTCACGAAGCCACACCGGCGTCGTCGTCACGTCGAGTAGTTGAACCGCGAGCAGCAGCGAAACGACCGCGAACAGCGCGAGTACGCGATTCGAGGGGGCGAACAGCCAGCGCCTCCACGTCGAAGCCGAATCCGAATCTCCATCGACCACTTCGACGACCGCGACGGCGACGACGTAGCTCACGAGCACGGCAGCAGCGGTGAATCCGAGTGCCCGCGGAACGACGCCGGATACCCCGTACGCCGCCGCGATGTCCGCATCACGTAAGATGAACCAGAGAAGCGGGTACAGAACGGCGACGAATGGGAACGCGAGCGCCCGCCGGGGGCGGACGAGGGAGCGGAAATTCATACCTCGAAAATGGCGATTCGCTAAGATAAATCTTGACGCGCGCGTTACTCTCGGCGGTTGTGCCGACCATCCCCGACGCTCCGAGAACGTGTCGATGTGCAGGTCGTCCGAACGTCCCGAAAAATCAGCAATCCGTGTCGCCGCCGCGAATGCCGACCACCCACCGCGAGCGGGCCGAGCGACGACCAAAGCGAACGCAGTGAGCGACGGGAGGAGCGCTGGCTTTTGATCCAGCTTTTTCGAGGGAGTAAGGCAGAGCGCGAGCACGGCTCGCGCTCTCTGCTCACGACCGCAGAAAAAGGTGGGTGGGTTAGGTCAACTGGATGTCGTCCACGTCGAAGTGACGCGACACCAGCAGTTTCGCGGCTTCGATGTTACGGCCGTCCGTCCCGATGGCGACGCCGGTGTCCTGCTGTGCCACCTCGGCGTAGGCGACGGTATCGTCGTTTTCGCTGATGGTGACGTGACGGACCTCCGCCGGTGCCAACGCGTTAACCACGAACCGACCCGGTTCGTCCGCGTCTTCGACGAGTTCCACGTCCGCACCGAGTTGCTCCTCGACGCTCCGAACGTGTTTTCCGCCCGGTCCGATGGCCTGTCCCATCTCGCCGGGTTTGACGACGAAGATGACACGCTTGTCGTCGTCACCGAGGACGACACAATCCCGGGCGGTCGCACCCGTCTCGTCCTCGAAGAGGGCGATGTACTGTCGCGCCGTGTCGGTGAGCGTTACCGTCATCAGTCGGACGGTTCCGCACCGCGACTAACCGAACCCATCCGGAGGTTCACGTCGCCCGTTCCGAGTTTGATCGGTTTACCGACGATGACGTTCTCGATGACGCCGTTCAGATCATCGACTTCGCCGTGAATGGCGGCATCGAGCAGGTGGTTCACCGTCACCTCGAACGCCGCACGTGCGAGGACGGACTCCTTGCTGCCGGAGATACCGTGTCGGCCGATGGATTCGATAGTACCACGGTTGGTCATGATGTCGGCCACGAGCATCAGGTGCCGAACGTTCACGTCGCCGAGACCCTGTTCTTCCAGCGTGTCCATCGTCTCCTCGATGATGGATTCGCGGGCCGCCTCGACGCCGAGCGTTCGGTAAATCTCGTGGATGTTGTTACACGTCGTCCGGGAGGCATCGACGCCCTCGATTTCGAGCGTGTCGCTGAACGCCGACCCCTCGGTGTAGAGGACGAACTCCTCGCCGTCGTCGAGCGATTCGCGGCGAATGACGACGCGGGAGATCTCCTCGATACCCTTGAAGACGATTTCGCGGAGTTCCTCGACCAACTGCAGGAGTTTGCGGTAACTCGGCTGGTCGGGACCGAACTCGATGACCGACCCCTGCTGGGTCGTCTGGACGCCCAGACTGTCCTCGATGATGGACGCAACCTCGTCGATGGTTATCATCCGCTCTTCGAGCGTGTCCTCGTTCAGGTTGATGGACACGATCATGTCGGCGACGTTCGTCGAGATGTCACCGAGCGCGAGGATCTTCGTCGCCTCGATGTTCCAGACGACTTCGTGTGCCTTCTCGCGGTTTTCCGCGTACTCGTCTTCTAGATAGACGGTCATGATGGGCGTGTCGGGCGTCTTCCGTGCGTCCACGAGTTCGATGAGGCGCGGAAGCCCCTGCGTCACGTCCATCTCCGCCACGCCCGCGTAGTGGAACGTGTTCATAGTCATCTGCGTTCCCGGTTCGCCGATCGACTGTGCGCTCACCGTTCCCACGGGGTCGAGCGGGTCGACCCGCGTGTCGAGGTAGCGGTGTTCGACCGCTTTGACGATGTCCGTCACCTGTTCGAGCGAGATACCATCGCGCGATTCGACGGTCTCGTACACTTCGTCCTTGAGTCGTCGGGGAAGTTCCGTATCCTCGACAATCGCTTCGATGTCGTCAGTTATCTTAGTCATCTGATTCCACCTGCCGTGTGTCTGCGTGTTCGGACAGATTCGTCGGCGGCTGCCGTTCGCCGAGGAATTCGAGTTTGCGGTCCTCGCTGTCGAACTCCTCTTCGAGAATCTGGTCCGCGATTCCTGCGACGTCTATCGGGTTCTCCTCGTCCGAGGAGACCTGCGTCGGCGAGGTACCGTCCTCGCCGAACTCGAACTGGACGATGGTGTCGCTGCTGTCGCGCACCGTTCCGTCGTACTGGGTTTCGAGTTCGGACAGGGCGTTGATGAGGCGGCGCTGGAGGTAGCCGGACTTGGACGTCCGAACTGCCGTGTCCACCAGCCCCTCACGACCACCCATCGCGTGGAAGAAGAACTCGAGCGGCGTCAGACCGCCGGTGTAGGAGTGTTCCACGAAACCGTGGGCGTCGGCAGACAGGTCGTCCGCCTGATAGTGCGAGAGCGTCCGGTCCTCGTATCCGCGATTGATGCGCTCGCCTCGAACTGCCTGCTGGCCGACACAGCCGGCCATCTGGGTCAGGTTGAGCAGCGACCCACGCGCACCGGAGTCGGCCATGATGACCGCCGGGTTGTCGCTGGCGAAGTGGTCCTCCGCGATGTCACCGGCGGAGTCACGCGCCTTGCCGAGCGTCTGCATGATCTTCATCTCCAACGTCTCGTCGACGGTTCGACCCGGAAGCGATTCCAGCTCGCCGTTCTCGTACGTTTGGATGAGGTCCTGAACGCGCTCGTAGGCGTTGTCGATGGCTTCGTCGATCTGCTCCTGTGCGCCCACCGGAATCGTCTCGTCGTCGATACCGATGGAGAA
>NZ_MEIH01000334.1:0-76208 GCF_001723155.1 Haladaptatus sp. W1 | reverse complement strand
AGGATAGCACTCTCTAGACGTGATGGGCGAATATATCCTGACGGTAATCCAAAGACCACACTCACACCCCTATCGATTTGTTCTGGCGGGAAAGAGCATAGTGAGGAAGTCAACCACAGGGAATCCACGAAGGGATAGCTTACCAGAACTCATCCTTTGATAACTTCGGAATTCATATACCCAAATATTACCGTATTCGGCTGACTGCAGGCATATAGAACAAACCGATAGGGGTGAGACAATAGGAGTAGAACCTGGAAAACAGAGAAGGCAACAAATAGCTGCACGTCCCTGTTCTCTGTCTTGTGATCCTATTGGATCCTCTTTTAAGTAGCTGTTTGTCGGAAAATGGGCAGAGGGAACGTAATTAGAACAAATCGATAGGGGTGCGTCCCTCTAGCTAGTTATAGACTAGTACTAGAAAGAAAAGAAGAAAATAAAGAAAACGATTCTCAATTCTGCGCTAATCGTGCCGTAGATGCAACGACGGTCCATTCATGGATTCGACTACCCTCACCACCATTGTGGTTAGAACAAATCGATAGGGGTGAGAGGGTGTACTGGACTCATCGTAAATCGATCCAGACAAAGACTCTTTAACAAATCGTCGGGGGTCAAGGAAGACAGCAGTGTAACCTCCCGACATCCTGTTTCTGAGCGTCATACTGGCAGAAAAGAAATCGACAGGGGAACCTTTTAGTATCATGATAGAGTGGATCAAGTATGCCCACGGATCCTGGTCCCAAGGGAACTCCCAAGTCTACCGGTTCTATCAAAGATCTTATCCTTGAGCAGGAGGAAGCTGCGAGTCTCATCAAGAACCGTTCCCTCCTCGAACCAAACGAGATCGTCGATGAGGAACGGATTGTCGGTCGTGATACCCAACTCACGGATATTACTCAGCACCTTCGCGTCGCGATTAGTAACGAGCGGCCACCGAATCTCTTCCTCTATGGACCGTCTGGGACCGGGAAATCGCTCATCATCAACGCCGTCTGCCAGAACATCGTCGAACTCTGCGAAAGTCGTGATATCCGGTTCGGCGTCATCCAGATGAACTGCCAGAACGTGGGTACCCTCGGTGCAGCCGTTTATGAGCTTGCCCGAAAGGTGGCGAACGACATCGGAACGACTGTCGACGTTCCAGAACACGGCATTCCAAACAAGAAAAAATGGCGCGAACTCTACCGTCTTATCAACGAACACTACGATACGGTCGTGGTCATCCTCGATGAACTCGATATGCTCGTCGGTCGTCGCGATAAGGATGAGCCAGCCTTCTCCCGCCTTCTCTATCAGCTTTCTCGTGCTGGAAGCACCGATGAAATCAGTGCCCAGGTCTCCGTGACCGCCATTACTAACGATACGAAGATGATGGAAAGTGTCGGTAGTCGTGCTCTCAGTTCGTTTACCCCCGAGGATGTCCACTTCAGCGACTACGATGCCAACCAGCTCCGGGAAATCCTCCAAGCCCGTGAAGATGCTTTTCACGAGGATGCACTCAGTGACGACGCCATCCCGCTCGCAGCAGCATTCGCCGCACAAACCAATGGGGACGCACGAAAGGCGATCGATCTGATGCGAACAGCGGGGTCGATTGCAGAAAAAACAGGCGCGGACAAAGTTCAGGAAGAGCACGTTCGAGAAGCCCAAGATAAGGTTGAACAGAACCGCGTCTTAGAGGTAACTCGTGGGATTAGCACGCAGAAGAAGCTCTGTCTCTTCGCGACTGCGGCTGTGGCACGTGAAACTGGAACTGGTGCAACGAAAAGCCCGATCGGGTACCGAGTGTATCAGTATCTTACAGGCACTCTCGGTTCGGATCAGTATCACCAAGAGACGTACGTGAATAAGATGAAGGAACTGACGACGTATTCGTTGGTCGAGACAGAGCGGAAAAGCCAAGGGCCACACTCGGGCAGCTACCTCGAGTTCACATTTGGTGAAAACCCGGAGACCATCATCGAAACACTCCGAGAAGATTCGCGCCTAGACGACGTCCATTATGACGAGCTCCGTTCTGTTGTGAACGCACAGCTCAAGCAGTAACTTGTTCTTCGAACAAATCGATAAGGGTGTGGTTGTTAATGATGACCCAGCTCTACTGCTGACAAGAACAAGTCGATAGGGGTGTGTCTATACGTCTTGGTGGTCTTTCACACAACAAATCGATAGAGGTGACCCTCCGGGATCTCGAGTCTCCGATATCCTAGGAGAGCAGTCGCAACCGAATGGATTACTGCTGCGCCAAGGATACGACTGGTTAGGCGAACATTCCTCACGTTAATATACAATACCAACAGTAATGCCCAACAAGATCAAGGACTCTGGCGATGGGCTTGCTCCAAGTCACAAAACCCGCTCAGGCAGCTGGACTTGTCGAAGAAACTGACGGCGAAACCATTCGACTTGCAGACAGTCGTGTGTTCCCATTCCCAACATAATCTCCTCCTCGTCGTCGACATCGACCGTGTCAAAAATGAAAATGTCGTCGAACTCTCGACATCAGCCGCTCTCGACATCATCTCGATCCACCGAGTCGAAAACGCCACACTCCAAATCGCAGGCAACGGCTATCAGGTTCAATTGCCAGATGCTGGGATGCAGGATTTCATGTCGGTGATCGAGCTTCGTGTACGTCGGCACTAAATATGCTCGTCATTGCAGCAGAGGGTTCCGAACGAATTGTGGCTGATATAGTGATGATTCGGAAAGAGCAGATCTAATGATCCACCGCGCCTTAGTTAGTATATAATACTAACCATGAGACGAATGTATCTGGTCATTTGAACTGGTAATAATAGTCGTCCTCGAGAAAACACTCTACACAGTTATTCAACTGTTTACCCCGAGAAAGCGTTTCTAACCTCGATTTAGTGGGATTTCAGTTAGCTTCCTCATCTCCCCTCGTTGTGTGCCCGTCCGAATCGTCCCTAACTATATTTGTAGTAGTTTGTCTACCAACTTCCAAGTGCGGAATTTATTTAGTCGCATTCTATAGTCGCTGGCGAAGGCAAATAGAGAGCAGAATACATGAACAGTCGTGAGTTACAATAGCATACTAACACCGGTAGTTCACGGTCGAAAAACAAGCCCCATGGAGTGTTGCGGAAAAATTCAATTTGAACTGGTAACGTTAGTCTCCGAAGACAAGTGATTTAACTACGACCGGGACAGTCCTGCCAGTCATAATTGACTCGCCAATATCTATGTAATCGCCATCGTTGGCTGCAATTTCGTCGATGACAATGAGAGGTGCAGACGATTCAGAGACAGCTCTCAGTCTCTGTGCAAGTGCTTTCGCACAATTCTGCTGTGTGAGTATGATACGAGGTTGGTTGTTGGTAAATCGAGCGTCATAGACATTCGCGAGGGCCTGTGCGAGTGTTGAGATTCGATCATAGCTCAGGGTCTCAATCAACGGAAGCGAAAGTACAATCGGATTACTGTGGTTCGTGTCATATAATGCAAGTCCCTGGTCAATACAGCACTCGATTTCATGTGCGAGGTAATCTCGATCCTGACCAGATTCAATCGGTGGCCCTTCGATGACGGGGAGGTTCTTTAAGGGAAGCAGTGAGTCATCAAGATGAACAGTGGTCCCGCTGAAAGATGTCGTCTGCGTACCAGCCCCGATAACGGTCGCACGAATATCTTCGGTCGGCTCATAGACAGAAAGAGACGATTGCTCGAGTCGGGATTGTAACGTTGACGCAAGGGCCTCTCCAAAGTCGTGAAATGTGAATTGTGAGTCGGTCGATGAATTTCTTTCTGCCTGGACGAGCCGACCCACACCACCACTAAACATGACATCGGGGTCCTCACGAGTAGAATATTCAGCGTCCCCGATTGTCAGAGATCTAGTGTCTGGCTGAACGGGATTTCCAGCAATTGTGTCAAAGATAGCATCAACCATCGCTGTAGCAAGTTGGGATAGTTGTTCATCAGCTGGTTTCGTGCCGACACGAATATCAAGTCCACACGTGTCGATCAAGAACTTTGCTGGCTCTGAGAGGTGCGTGATACGGCCATCCGAAGTGAATCGAAGCAATCGCCCACCGACATTAAGACAGCGGGTTTCGACGACCTCTGATCCAGAAAAGAGGCACATGTTCGTGGTCCCGCCACCAATATCCACATTGAGAATCGATTGGTGGTTTTCTGCAGCCCGTGTCGCAGCGCCGGATCCATATCCTGCTAGTACTGATTCGAGTTCGGGGCCCGCCGTTGCAATGACGAACTCCCCTGTATCTTCAGCAAGTAGCTTCACCAGTTCTTTCGCATTCTCCTTGTACGAGGATTCACCAGTGACAATAACGGCCCCGCTATCGATATCTGTCGGTGAGTAGCCCGCTGTCTCGAACTCAGATTCGATCAGATTTTGAATTGTAGGGACATCGAGTGTGTGCTCATCCACGAGTGGTGTCTCGTAAATTGCCCCTCGATACGTAATCTGAGACTCCTCAACATCGACAGAGACAGCACCGATACCCGAAGAAGAAACGGTGAGTTCACTGATGATGACCTGCGTCGTCGTCGTCCCGATATCGATACCGACACTGGTCAATACAGTAGAACTAGATCCTGACATAGTTCACTCTCCGTTACTCAAGATCAAGACCACTCCCCTCGTTCTCATCCATCTGTTTGACGAGGTCGACAATTTGAGCGCCTGCTTCGATTGCGGGAAGCCCATCAGGATGTATATTCGAGATAACGGATTTCTTTGCCGTCGCCATCCCTCGTTGCGGACTATAGACGAGGTATGCACTCAAGCTCTTAGCCGTGTTCAATCCTGGTCGTTCTCCAATCAGATTCACAATGATGGTTGCACCGAGCTCCTCGCCGATTGCATCCATCACATCGACACGACCATATTTTACAAAGAGTGGTGTTCCAACCTCGAATCCTTGCTCTTCGAGACCGTTGGTAAGCATCGGTAAGAGATCAGGGATGTTCTCTTCCACTGCTGTGGAGCTTAACCCATCACAGACGATAATCTGGACATCTGGATCCTGAATACATTCCTCTCGAATCAGACTACTGGTTTCGTCTGATAACTGGCGTCCCAAATCGGGTCGAGCAAGATATTGGTCTTGGTTGGTAACGCAACTTTGGATCTGCATGAGTCCCAACTCGTCAAGCGCTTCTTCATCGACCTGTGTGAGGACTGCATCACGTGCTTGTGCATGATCTGCCCGAAACGAGAGGACAGAGGACGTGCGAGGCCGGGTACCACTCCGTCCAACCCCAAGTCGGGATGCACTTATATTTCTAATTTGTTCTAAGGCGTCCTCGTGGTCGGCATCATCCGCGTGGCGGGTTTCTTTATTGGTCATTGGTTGTTATTGAGGAACACAGTTGGGTCACCAGCTTTCTCGGTGAGCCGTCCGTTATCAGTGATTCCCATTGCTTCGAGCCATTTTGCAAATTCGGGTGCTGGCCGCACATTAAAAATGTCCCAGAGAGCAGAGGCATCGTGATAACTATTTGATTGATAATTGAGCATGGTGTCATCGCCCATCGGAACACTAATGAAATAATTTGAACCCGCAGCGGTCAGCAACACCGCTAGATTCTCGATATCGTTCTGATCGGCTTGGATGTGATTCGTATAGCATGCATCGATACCCATCGAAATGCCCGTGAGTTTGCCCATAAAGACATCCTCAAGACCAGCTCTAATGACCTGCTTACCGTCATAGAGATACTCGGGGCCAATGAAGCCAACAACAGTGTTCACGATAAAGGGATCATAGCGTTTGGCCAGTCCATAGCATCGTGCCTCCAACGTAACCTGGTCAATGCCTGCATGTGCATCACTCGAGAGTTCAGATCCTTGTCCCGTCTCGAAGTACATGAAGTTCGGGCCGGAGCCAGTACAGTGCTCCTTGCCGAATTCGTAGGCATCATCGAGGAGATCGACATCAATTCCGAAGCTTTCGTTACCAGCTTCTGTACCGGCGAGACTCTGAAAGAGGAGGTCGGCAGGAGCGCCATTCTTGACCGCTTTGATCTGTGTTGTGAGATGTGAAAGAACACAGTTTTGAGTGGGAATATCCCACTCATCGATGAACTCTTTTGTCATCTCGAGCAGCCGCTTTGTATTGTCGGCATTATCCTCGACTGGGTTAATGCCGATAACAGCGTCACCAACTCCATAGGAGAGACCCTCACATATTGAATATCGAATATTCTCGACATCATCAGTTGGATCGTTTGGCTGGAGTCGGAATGAGAGTGATCCTGCTGATCCAATTGTGTTATTACACCGAGCTGTGATGACCATCTTCGATGATGCTTGGATCAAATCCATGTTCGACATGATCTTTGCAACCGCTGCAATCATCTCGCTGGTCAGCCCCGGTCGAATTCGGTCGATATCCTCCTCAGTCGTCTGCTCATCAACGAGGAACTCACGAAGATCAGCGACTGTCCAGTCACTGATTTCATCATAAATAGCGTCATCTACTGCCTCCTGGATGACGCGGGTCACTTCATCGTCTTCATATGGGACAACTGGATTCTCTCGGAGAGTTGCGAGTGAAATTCGACTAAGTGTGTCTTTGGCAGCGACACGTTCAGCTGCCGATGAAGCGCCGATGTCTGCAAGCTCGTCTCCAGATTTTTCCTCATTTGCTTTCGCTAACACTTCTCGAATCGAGTCGAACGTCCGTTGTGATCCAGTAATTGTTGATTCAAGTTTCATTGTTCAGTTTACGTATTAGCTGGAAGGTGGCTGCTGTACTCATTTCCCGAGGCTGGCTGGGATTCACTCCTGTAATCTGGTGCAATGTCCAAAGCCATAGAATGAGAGGTGTTAGCTTGACTCATGTAACGATATGAAAGAAGAAGATTCTAATGGAACTCGATTGCTCCGTTTATTTGCGGGTGTTTATTACAAGGATAGATCTCACCCACCTTCTCGGGACTCAGCTGAAGGGTTATTTATGAACAGCTGAGGAATAACTTTTCACTCAAAAAATGAGCCGATTCACGACTACCGAAAAGTGTCAGAGAACCACAAACCGATGGTGGTGGTATGCCGGGTGGGGCGGTCATGACCTCCACAGGGCGATTTCCAGTTCACCTTGCCCCAACTTGGGTCTCGATAGCGCCCGCCGATACCCTCGTGGGAGTTGCGCTACGGAGCTAACTGGCTCAGTAAAAAATTTCGCTTGCTGTAAATCGATCAATCGTCGGCGCTGATCGCCGCCTCTTGGAGCGTCTCACTCGTCTGGCTCGACACCCAGGCCTTCGCAAACACGAATCCTACGATATAGATACCGACCGCAAGAGAGAGCAATAATGCCCCTCCGACAAGTCCGTACTGACTCGCGTATCCCGCGAGGACAAGCAACGTGAGGAGAATCCCAACGACGTAGGTGATCGTTGGGAAACTAAACGGCCTTTTGAGATCCGCATGCGACCATTTGAGTACGATGACAAGACCGAGCACCCACAGATATGCGATAAGCCATGCAGCGGTCGCAGCGTTGATCAATAGCGAGACTTTCCCGGAGAAGAACGTCGGGATGAGCACGATGATCGCCGTGAGGCCGATGGCCGGCCACGGGGCTTCAAATCGCGGGTGGAGCCAGGCGAACTGCTCGGGCCAGAGGCCTTCACGAGCCATTGCGTAGATGATTCTGGGAATAGAGGCATACGCAGCCAAGAGTGCACCTAGCGTGGCGGAGAATGACGCAATACCGGTCAATCCAACCCCGAGGTCTCCGAGCAAAAGACCCCCAATCTCAATCTGAGGTGCGTTCCCGAGATACACCGCCTGACGGACTGCTGGGTCGAACACTGAGGCGACGCCGAGTCCCATCACGAGTCCAACTGCAAGGATGATGACGGCGCCAATCGCGATACCTTTCGGAATATTCTTCGATGGGTTCTTCACTTCCTCAACGAGCGGTGTGGCGAACTCGAGGCCGAGGAACGCCCATACTCCGAAGGTCGTTGCGGTAAGAACACCGGCCCAACCGAATGGGGCGAATTGATGGGTGAGAACCGCCGCATTCGACGCTCCTGCGTTCGTGAACCCAAGATACGCAACAACACCTAACGAGACACGGATTCCTAAATTCACGATGATGAGAAGCAGTTCGATGATGAGTGTCGTACCGATCCCCAGCATGTTGATACCAACCGCGATTAGGTTGAAAATCAAGATCCAGAGTACTACAGATCCGATATCAAGAGTCTGAACCATGGCACTTGAGCCAGCAGTGGATTCGGCTGCCCACACGAGGCCGAACAGCAACCAGTATCCTGTTCCGATACCTGCAGCGAGGGTTAACGATCGTGTCGAGCCGTGTTTGGCGAACGCCTGTTTGGTGTATTCGTAAATTTGCCCTGCCCTCGGAAACATCGTCGTCATCTCCGTGAACGCAAGTGCCGCAAAGAGATTGATGAGGCAGCCAATCAGGAGCGCAATCACGAAGGCTGGGCCCGCTTCACCGACCATAATAAATCCACCCGCGAAGGTCGAAGTCGAGACAACCAGCCCAATGGCAATAACTGCTGGTCCCCACCAGCTGACAGTATGATCGAATTCGGTTCCATCTAGTTCTGCTTCTGTTTCGGCCTTTGCCATGACACCTATTCACATGATTGACTAGGGAGTAAACAATATCTCCGTCACTTTGGGATGATTTATTAGTGACGACGGTCGTTTTAAAACCCAACACCGTGGATGAAATTGGTAGTATTTTTAAATTGAACAATGAAAATCCGACCCCGAGGTATATATATGGCAGAAGTTGAATCTAGTAGGATCACAATGATGGAATCATGATTGAATACACATTCAGAATTGAGCATAATGAGTGCTGGACTGAAAGGATTAACGACGTTTTTCCAAACATACGGGCATCAATAATCTACTCTTACCTCATTCATGGAACGAGCATTACCATGATTGAGGTGACGCAAGTCGAGGAAAGCGAAATCGACGAACTCGTCGACTGGCTTCAGAATCATCCAGTAATGAACACAAGCCGGCTGGTCAGTTATACAAGCGCTAATAATCGGGGCGTCATCTGTCTGGAAGGGAACTACGATGTGGACACAGAACCAGTCCTAAATGTGTTGCTCAGGAACAACTGTTTCCCCACGATTCCAGCGACTGTCGTCCACGGTCACGAACACTGGGATGTACTCTCTCCGTCACATGAACAAGTGAGTCAGGCCCACGAGGAACTCCAACAATTGGGGTCTGTGAAGATCGACTCGCTCCACTCAACAGACTTCGAGCGGATGTTTACAGGGCTTCTTGAAGTAAAGAAAGCCATTCAGGATCTCTCCGCACGACAACTTGAGGTACTCTCACTCGCGATTGAAGAAGGTTACTACGACTCACCACGTTCGTGTAAACTCGAAGACCTCGCTGAACTCGACCCAACGGGTGTCTCAACCGTCGGCGAACACCTTCGACTTTCCGAGTCGAAGATCTTGAAAGCGATCGAGCCAATGCTTGACCGGCAGACCGACGATGACTAAAACTCGTTCAGATATTCGTCGTGTTCCCATTCAGTCACATGATTCATCGAGCGGTTGAATTCATCGCGCTTTAGCCGTATGAACTCCTCAATGATTGCCGGACCAAGCGCGTTTGCAATGACCTCATCATCCTCGAGATGTTCAAGCGCGGCCCAAAGGGTGCGAGGGAGACGCTCGTATTCTTCCTCATACGCGTTCTTCATCGTCGGTTCCCCTGGATCAATTTCGTTTTGAATTCCGTCAAGTCCGGCGGCTAACGTGGCTGCGATACCAAGATACGGATTGCATGCTGAGTCGGGAACTCTGTGTTCAATCCGCGTCGCCGATCCGAGATCGGGTGGCAAACGAACCACCGTCGAGCGGTTATCGGGCCCCCATGCGATATTGACGGGCGCCCAGATGCCAGGAAGGAGCCGTTTGTACGAGTTGACCGTTGGCGCACAGATTGCTGTCAGCGCCTTCATGTGCTCGAGGAGTCCACCGACAAAGTGTCGACCCTTCTCGGAAAGTCCAGACTTCTCTGGGACTTTCCCCGCGGGGAATTGGATGTCGTCGGTAGTGCTTTCAAACAGATTCTCCGATCCCTCTTGATTCCAGAGACTGAGGTGGAGGTGCATCCCGTTGGCATCCTCACCCGAGTGGGGGCGGGGCATGAGCGTCGTCTTATAGCCGTGTTGACGCGAGATAGACTTGAGCGCGTGCCGAAGAAACATGATATTATCCGCCGTTGAAAGAGGGTCGTCGTACTGAATGTTAATCTCATACTGTCCAGGTTGAGACTCCTGATGGACACCGAGGACATGACTTCCTGCCGTTTCCATCGCGCTCATCCAGTCATGAATGAGGCCAGACCCTACGTCGAGAGCGTCGAGATCATAGGAACAGCGGTCGTTGAACGGAACCCATTCTCCCTCGTCGTTTGGACTCAACAGTGAGAACTCGGTTTCGACGCCGACGCGAGCCATATATCCCTCCAATTCGAGCTTGTCAAGAACACTCCGGAGTGCACTCCGGCTACAGAGATCGAAGCGCGACTTATCGACGTTAGTCAAGTCGGTGAAAACAGTGGCTGTGTTATCGGCCCATTCTACCGGTGACACGGAATCGACGTCAGGTACGGCGATCATGTCGCCACCCTCGGCACCGTATTTTGGATCATCGAGGAGTCCGGGTTCGAGAGTCAGTTCTGCAACCCCATTAGCGAACCCGACGCCTTCTTCGATCGCGTGTGCGGCCTCACCACCAGGCATCGTGATGCCGCGCGCAACACCGTTGAGGTCTGTCCAGACCAAACGGATCGTTTCGTACTCTGAAAGGGAAGTCATTGAGACGGTAGGTGAATGCAGTAGTGGTGTATATGAGTTTCCCTCAAACTGACGATTCATTAATAACGAGTCTCGATCCGCTGTATGTCACAGCAGTCCGAACCTGTCAAATCCTCCAGGTAGGAGACACAATACTGATAGAATTCGGTGTCCTGCCCTTGCGCCAAGAGTCGAGGATGATCACGTAGAAGATAGAGTATTAGCTGCTGAATTAAATTAGAGTAAACGCCTTTGAGACGTTTACTCGTCAGGGTGAATTAGAGGCAAACACCATGAACCGGTTGGTCATAAGGCCATACCACGGCAGTTAGCTCTGATCGGCCCATAGGAATAGCAATACCGATCAGACAGGAGGAAATGTTTAGTAGACGAAAATCCAGCAGGCGACCCCGCGTGCTTCCCCAACGCTTGTTTAGCTAGCCGACGACACTGCACAACGAAGTCGAAGAAATCGATTTCCATAGGACAGAGTCGAATCCCTCGGCTTCACCCTTCTAAACCATTGATATCGGCTGATTAGGTCGCTATTCAACAGAGCAAGTTAAACGACCAGGAACGCTACAGCGACCCGCGTTCTCGATCAAGTTAGTGAGTTCTCGAGGAACATGCGATAATCCGCCCCCAACTCATGAGCGACGACGACCTCATCGCCGGGCAAACGCGAAAGCGACCCATCGCCACGAGTCCGCTACCGCTGATACCTCGCACAAATTTCGGGGGAACGTACATTTAATAGCTGACGTGCGTACGTTCAGTCATCACCCATATCCCGTGCACTATGCAGTTGAAATGCGACACCGTCACGATATCGACGAATCGCTCCCGTACCGCCATGAATTGGCGGTGCAGATGCGACCTACCCCAATTCCGACCCATCGACGATGACCGGTGAACGTCCCCCGGATGCGGGTATCGTCACCGATCGTCGGTACGGTGATCTCCCGCTCGCGGACGCTGCGACTGCCGCCGCGACTATCACGCCGGACGCCACCGTGCTCACCAGCGGGTTCGGAAGCGTCGGCTACCCGAAACTCGTTCCGCTCGCGCTCGCCAAAGACGACCGCGACCTCGCGCTCACCCTCGTCAGCAGCGGGAACGTCGGCGACGAAATCGACGTTGACCTCGTTGAGTCTGGCGCTGTTGCCCGCCGCTTCTCCTACCAGTCTTCCCGGGTCGCCCGTGCGATGACAAACCGCCGTGAGATCGCGTTCAGTGACCGGAACGCCTCCGCCATCGGCAACGAGGTCCGGTACGGCGGCCTCGTCGATCCGGATATCGCGATCGTCGAAGCGGTCGCCGTGGGCGAGGACTGGTTCGTCCCGTCGACGTCGATCGGGCAGGTTCCAGCGTTCGTCGCCGCCGCCGACGAAATCATCGTCGAATTGAACTACGCTCAACCCCGCGAACTGCAAGCGTTACACGACATCTACCGGCCGGATGCACCGCCGAACCGCGGCGAGATACCCCTTGACGATCCTGGCGACCGCATCGGTAACCCCTACGTCTCTTTCGACCCCGAGAAACTGATCGCCGTCGTCGAAACCGACCGCGCGGATTCGACGTACACGTTTCGCGACCCCACCAGTGACGACCTCGCTATCGCCCAAAATCTCGGTGCGTTCCTCGCCGACGAGATCGGCAGAACGCCTGTCTTCGAGGACTCCGTCCATCTCCAATTCGGTGTTGGAAGCCTCGGCAACGCACTAATGGGCGAGTTGAAGGAACTTGACTTCGGCGGCCGGGATGTCGTCTATTTCGGCGAACTCATCCAGGACGGTTTGCTCGACATGCTTGACGCCGGCCGTCTCGAGAGCGCGAGCGCTACCTCCTTAGCCCTCACCCGCGACGGTCAGGATCGACTGTTCGCAGACGTCGAACGGTACGCCGAGGACGTCGTCCTCCGCCCTGCCAACGTCTCCAACCATCCCGGCCTCATCGACCGCTTTGGCGTCGTCGGCGTGAACAGCGCTATCGAGTTCGACCTCTACGGGAACGTTAACTCTACGCACGTCGGCGGGAAACGCATGATCAATGGTGTAGGCGGCTCTGCAGACTTCAATCGGAATTCGCTCGTTTCCGTTTGTGCGCTCCCTGCTCGCCTTGCCGGGAAGAACGTCTCCCGCGTCGTTCCGATGGCGTTCCACGTCGACCACACCGAACACGACATTGACGTGTTTGTCACTGAGCAAGGCGTCGCCGATGTCCGCGGACTCTCCCCAGTCGAACGCGCCGAACGTATCATCGAGAATTGCGCCCACCCCAACTATCGGGCGGACCTCCGTGCATACCTTGAGGACGTAAAAACGCAGGAGAGCCACATCCCACACGACGTGAACCGCGCGGCCGAGTGGCAGCAGTAGCGCACCCCTCACTCCCGTTCTCGATGCGTTGATAAAATCGGGGAGTGGACCGCTATGCGGTCAGGTAAAGAAACAGCCAGTAGAGGTAGCCAGCGGTGAGAGCGAGCGCTGTCAGGACCTCGAGAACGCCAGTGTACCGGTCGCCGTACGTCTTGCGGAACGCCTGAATTGTCTCGATACGTCGCCACACCGGTAGCAGCGATTCGGGAATGAGTTCACCGAGATCACCAGCGTTCGCAGCCGGGTCGTCCTGACCGTTCGCCGCTCCTCGGTCGTCGTTTGCACTCATTGTTTCACCTCCGTGAGGAACGGAAGTTCGAGGTCGTGGAACATCACTTTCTCGCCGACGAAGATGCCGACGAACACGACGATCCCGGCGGCCTTCACGAGCCACCCCGGATACACCATCACGACCACGCCCAGCACAGTGAGCACGGTACGTATCAGGATCCGGCGACCGGGTTTCAATTCAAAGGGATAGTTCAACCCGTAGATCATCGCAATCGCGCCGAGCAGGACGAGCGTCCCGACGGCGAGCGTGTGCGTGCCGAGCGTGTACGACACGAGCCCGGTGTTGTAGACGAAGGCGACCGGGAGCACGAACAGGGGGGCGGCGATCTTGATCGCGGCACCGCATGTCCGCCAGAAGTTCGCCTCGGCGATCCCCGCCGCCACGACTGCTGCGGTAGCAACCGGCGGTGTGATACCCGCGAGAATCGCGGCATAGAACACCGTATAGTGGGCAGCGAGGTCGGGAACGCCGAAGTCGGCGACGAATGTCGGGACGATAAGGATGGCGACGATGACGTAGGAGGCAACCGTCGGCAGCCCGATTCCCATCAGGATGGCGACGCCCATCCCGAGCAGGACGGCGAACAGCAGGACACCGCCTGAGATGTTGATGAGCATCAGCGCGATCTTTGACGGGATGCCTGTCGTCCCGAAGAGATTGACAACACCGCTGATAACGACGAGGATGATCGCGATTGGGGCGAGGATAATGGCGCCGCGACGGAAGCCATGGACAGTGGCCAGCACCTGTTCGCGGAATTCGTTGCCGGCGTCAGCGAGCGATCCGGTGACTGCGCGGTGGACGACCGGCATCGCGATACCGGTGATGACCATCGCGACCACCGTGTAGAGCGCGGACGTCATCACGGTGTACTGGGCGACCCCAAGCAGGTAAACGAGGAGGATGAACGGGACGCCGAACCGAACCGCCTGGAACCACTTCTGGGAAGTCGTGAGTTCGTCCTCGAAGAACGCATCGAAATCGAGGTCCTGATTGCTGGCGTCGCTGAGTGCCGTGTAGTGGACGGCGATGGCGATAGACGCGACGAGGATGGCCGCTGGGACGAGACCCGCGGCGACGATTTGGAAGTACGAAACCTGAAGGTAGGAGGCCATCACGAACGCGGACGCACCCATGACGGGCGGGAGCACCTGACCGGATGTCGACGCGACCGACTCGATTGCGGCGGCGCGGTGGCTGGCCATCCCGGAGTCTTTCATCGTCGGGATAGTGAACGACCCGGTCATCGCTGCGTTCGCAGTGTACGACCCGTTAATGGAGCCGATGACGGCAGACGAGAGCACAGCGGTCTGGGCGACGCCGGAGCGGACGTACTTCGCGGCGACGATAGCGACCCGAAGGATGAGGTCAAACGCCCCGTACGCGAACAGCAAGCCCGCGTAGAGGAGAAACGGTGCGATCTTCGATGCAGTGATCTGGGTGAGGTTCCCGTAGAACCCGTACAGGTCGGTGACCGTCGCCTGCAGGAGCGTCAGCTCGCTCATACCTGCATGCCCCAGGATGCCAGGGACGTGATTCCCGTAGATGGCGTACAGCAGCACGCCGACGACGAGGAAGAAAAAGAGGTTCCCGAACTCCCGCCACGTCAGGTACAGCAGGGCGACGATGATGAGGCGGGCGAGCATGTACTCGTGTTCGAGTGCGAATCCCTGTCGGAAGAGGTACACCTGGTCGAAGTTCAGCGCGAAGTACGCGGACGCGGAGATGAGGACGAGCGACGCAGGTATCAGCACCGCGCCGTCGACCCAGTCACCTTCCGCCAGTGCCAGTCGCGTCTCGTTAAGGGCGTAGACGGTCATGATACCGCCGACGAAGACGACGCCGTATTTGACCGTCGACCACTGTTGGGTGTTCGCGAACCAAAGGACGAATGCCCAGAAAGCGAGGGCAATGGTCGTCACTAGCACGTCGAGTCCGCGGAGCAGTCCCGAGTCGGCCGCGTTCTGTTCTGTTTGTGTACTCATGATACCATGATAATATGTGGTGTAGTTAGGAGACGACACGTGTCGTCCGCCGGGGACTTACTTGCCCTCCTTGAGGCTGTCGTCCCAGGCGTCGTTCTCCTTGTAGTACTTGACTGCGCCGGGGTGGACAGGGATACGTTTGCGTGCGGAGGCGAGCATGTCGCTCGTGGACTCGAAGTCGTTGAACTGCTCTTCCCCCTCGTTTACGACGTCGTTGTGTTTGTCAACAACGCGACAAAGTTCGTACACGGCGTCTGCGCTCGCGCTCGGGTTGAACGTGTAGTTGACTTCGAGGTTCCAGTGGAATACTTCGTCGGTGCCGATGTCGGTGTCCATGCTCCAATCGCTGTACTTCGTGGTGCCGGTTCCGGCGCCAGAGTAGGACTCTGCGGATTTCTTGAGCGCCTTCGTGGGTTCGACGTAGTGGACATCAACGCGGGAGGCGATTTCGCGCACGAATCCGGTGTAGCGGACACCGGGGGTGCCGTAGGCAATAGTGGCGTCAATGCTGCCCTCCTCCATCGCACCGGGCGCGGAGTCAACACCCATGTTCTGGATGTTCATCTTGTCGTAGACGCCCTTTGTCGGCTTCTGTGACCAGACGTCGAGCGTCGTCGCCCGGGTCGAGTAACCAGGTTCCGCGGGGTAGACGTTTTTCCCGGCGAGGTCGTCGAACGTTTTGATGTTCGTACCGTCGCGGGCGATGATGTAGATACTGTACGGGAACGCGTAGAATCCGTAGTAGGGGACGCTGTCGACGCTCTGCTTGGAGAATTGGCCGCGGTCGTCGAGTGCTTTCGTCAGGGAGTTATTGTCGGTGATACCAGCGTTGAATTGGTCCTGTGCCATCCGATAGATCGTACCGATATAGCCTGGACTCTCGACCGTCGAGTAGTCGAGTTTGTCGCTCTTCTGGCTGACGGCGCGTTCGACCGCGAGGCCGACGTCTTTGGTGCCACCCGCAGACGTACCCACTCGGAGGGTCATATTGGAGTTCCCGCCGCTTCCGCCGTCTCCACCGTCTCCGCCGCCTCCGTCTCCGCCTTCTCCGCCGTTGTTGCTACCGCCGCTATTGCAGCCAGCGAGACCGACTACGCCAGCAGTCGCTGCGCCGTACAGAAATGTACGTCGTCGAATGTCGTTTCCTGACATGAACACCCCTTTGTTGCGTGCCACCCTATAACAACCTATCTGTTTCTCCCTATAGAATTATTAAATAATTAGAACAAAAACCAGATATATTCCGGCAAAATGTATGTTATTTCCAAATATTTATTACAATAGTGGTTGTGTAATTTGAGCGCCGTCAGAACCTATCTTGTGACTGATGAGTTTACGGACCCGATCGATTCCACCGTCGCCCGAACTTCGTCACCCGACTCGATGGGTTCCGCACCTGGCGTCCCCGTACTGAATAGGTCGCCCGGCGACAGCGACATCACCTTGGAGTGGAACGAGACAATCTCTCGTGGCGGGAACAGCATGTTATCCACGACGTTCACCGCCGCCACCTCACCGTTCACTTCGGTCGTCACCGTCAACTCCGTTAGGTCAAACCCCGCCTCGGGGACAGTGATAACGTCCCCGACGACGAGGAAGGTGTCGTAGCTTTTCGCCCGCGTGAGAAACCGGGGATTTCGCTGGAGAACGTCTTCCGCGGTCATGTCGATGACTGGGAGGTACCCCGCGATGATGTCGTCTGCCTCCGCTTCACTCACATCGTTACATGCGCGCCCAACGACGATCGCGAGCTCGGCCTCCGCGGTAACCCGGTCGCTCTGCTCCCGCGGCGGCAGTCGGATAGGACCACCTGCACCGGTCAGCACTGAATTGGGTTTCATGAAGCTTGCCGGCTCCTCGGGGCGTTCTTCATCCAAGTCGCCAGCGTGCTCCGCGTAGTTCAACCCGATTCCCCAGAGTTTCCCGAACGACGCGAGCGGTAGGCCGAACGAGATATTCTCGGCGGGAACCGGCTCCGCGGTTGCGACCGTGACGTCGCGGAGCTCTCCTTGAGCTGCCAGCGGGAGTGCCTTTCGAATGCTGTCGAGTTCGGGATGGACGCTGCCGAGCGGCACGAATCCGTTGTTATCCCCGAGTAGGGGGTCGCCGGTGTCGCTACGTGCGAGATACTTCATTCGTCCTCTCGATCCGTCCAGAAGTCGAACGACCGACCCGGCGCGAACACGTCGAGGCCAACTGCGAGTTCGTTGCCCGTGTTCTCGACGCGGTGTGGTTCGTTTGACTCGAGGAGTACGGAGTCGTACTGCCCGAGCGTCACCGAGTCGCCCTCAGTTGCCACCGTCAACTCACCCCGCAGGCAGATGCAAACTTGCTCGTTTTCGTGGTCGTGCAGCGGTGACGAGTGGCCGGTCGGCTTCTCGAACCATTCGAAGCTGAACTGGTCGCTCCCCGCTATCGAGACGCGCCTCCACCCTTCGTCGGGTTCGTACGATTCCGCATCGTCGAAGTTGACTGGTCTCACAGGTTCGCTCCGGTAGAACCGCCATCAATGGGAATGGCGGTGCCGTTGATGAAGCCGGACTGCGGTGAGGAGAGGAACGCGACCGTGTTCCCAAGCTCCATCGGGTCGCCGATGCGTTCGAGCGGGTTACCCGCCCAGCCGTCGAGGCCTTCCTCATAGGAGTCGTAGTCACCGCGGTCGACGGCGGCGTTCACGAGGTTCTCGATGCGTTCAGTCTCGTGGGGTCCGGGGAGTACAGCGTTCGCGCGTACCTCGGGTGCGAACTCCTTCGATAGCGTCTTTTCCAGGCCGATGACGGACATCCGGACGGAATTCGACAACACAAGGTTGTCGAGCGACTCCTTTACGCTCCGGGACGTAATGTTGACGATCGTGCCGTGGTCGCTCTCGCGCAGGTGGGGGTGGGCCTCGCGGGCGAGACGGACGACGCTCATCACAAGCAGGTCGTACGCCGCGTACCAGTCCTCGTCGTCGGTGTCGAGAAACGAGCCAGACGGCGGACCGCCTGCGCTGGTCACGAGGTGATCGAGGCCGCCGAACTCGTCTACGGTCGTCCGGACGAGCTCTTTCATGTCGTCTTCTTCGGTGAGGTCGCCGGGTTGTGCGACGACGTCGCCAGCCGCGACTGTCTCGATTTCGGCTTTCGCCGCATTGAGTTTCTCGGGGTTACGGGCGTTGATGACGACATTGACGCCTTCGCGGGCGAGTGCTTTTGCGGATGCTTTTCCGAGGCCGCTCGACGACGCCGTGACGAGCGCCGTGTTACCATTTATCTGTAAATCCATGACTAATTCACGAGTAGGGGCGAGTGAAAACGTTTTCGTAGAGGCAATCCCCACACGATGTCGGTCAGCAAACGTCGAACGACAGGTCGCCGGCGGGGAAGGTGAACGCACCGCGCTCTACGACCTCTGCGCCCGCCGGGAGATCATCCACCACCGCCTCCGAAACGTACAGTTCCGCGAGGTTCTGCGTGTTCTCGATGCGGACGATACGCGCGTCTGTCGGGTCATAGCCCCCAAGCGCGGACAGTGCGACGCGGAACGCCAGTTCGTCGTTCGGTGCCACCACGGGGAGTTTTGACTTCTCCAGCGACCCGCTCGTCATCGCATTCGCGTATGTCTTCCGCAAGTTGAGTTGATCGACAGCCGCTGTTCGGGTGACGTCAGCGAGACCAATGCCGTTCCCGTTCCCCTTCGTCCGCTCAGTTAACCCCCGCACGTAAATCAGGCTGATGTCGGGATTCTCGGGGTCATTGGCGTTCAACACGCGGTACCGTCCGATAACGTTCGTGTCCATCCCTGCACCCGAGATTTCCTTCCCGACTTCGTCCACGACGAGCAGGTCGATGTCGTCGGTGGGGAGCATCGCCATCTCAGCGCGCGCCCGTTCCAAGAGCGCTGGTTCCCGGTCCACGAACGCGTCTGTGGGGATGAACTCGACGTGGGAGGTCTCTTCGTTGAAGTTCTCCACGAGTGCGATTCCGCCAAGAAGCGGTGTGTCGGTGCGGATGGTGTCGAACATCGTTTCCAGTGTTGTCACGTACCCTTCCGCGATGGCGGTGGAGTGAAATGCGTTCGCGCCGCGTTGCTTCCCGAGGCCCACGACCGCCATCTTGGAGAGTCCGCTCTCGATGCGCCCCGTGAAGTTCGTATGCGGCTTCACGCGGTTCACCACGAGCACGCCGTCGGCCTCTAGCGCTGCCGTTGAGACGTAGACCGGCGTCGTAGTCTCGCCAACGGTAACCTCCCCAACCTGCTCGGCGGCCATCCGGGCGTCGATGGGTGCACCTACTTGCTCCTCTGTGATGCCGAGTGCCTCCAACACTTCGCGCTGCCCCTCCGCAGTTGCGCCGCCGTGACTCCCCATCGCGGGGACGATGACCGGGTCGAACCCGGCACCATCGAGGAACTCGACCGCCGCGGCCGCGATGTCGTCGATCGCGTGAATGCCGCGACTTCCGAGGCCAACCGCGACAGTCGCCCCTTGGTCGAGTCCTGTGAGATCGAGGCCAGCCAGTTCATCTTGTGTCGCCGCCGCTACGTCGGTAACAGTCTCCATATCGGGACCGTAGCGGACACGGGCAAACGAGGGTAGCGACACCGGGTCGAGGAGGCGTTCGATATCCGTGCGGTCGGGAAATTCCATGTGTATCGCACTCGCGCCGACAAGCAGTAACCCACGCCCACCGGAAAGGGTTGCCCATACACGGTCATTTTTGATGGTAGACACCAGCGGTCCAGCATGGAAGTCGCCGACGTGGAGTCGTACCCGGTCGATATTCTTCCCGACTCGTCAGTGTCGTTTTCCAAACAGACACTCGCCTATCGAGACCACGCCTTCACGCACGTCCGTTCGACGAGCGGCCGCGAGGACGTCATAAAAATCGCGCACTTCGCCGCCCACGATGTCTCCCTCCACGAAATCACCTTCCACGAGTTCAACGCATGAGAGATTTCTCTAACCACGCGACCAACCGCGGCGAAGGCCGCGACGTACAGATCACTGATATCACGACCGCCGTCGTCGAAGGCAACTTCGAGTGGAATCTCATCAAGATCGAGACGGACGCTGGCGTCACCGGCATCGGCGAGTCCTACCGGGGCGGCGGCATCCCCGAACTCGTCGAGTACACCAAACGCTTTCTCATTGGAGAGAACCCTCTCGACGTCGAACGTCTCGTCCGCTACATCTTCCAGGAGATGAGCGGGCACGGCGGCACCACCGGCAAGGTCGTCACCGCCGCCTCTGGCATCGAGGTCGCACTCTGGGACGTCGCCGGGAAGCTCCTCGATCTCCCTGTCTACCAGCTCCTCGGGTCGAAATACCGTGATAAGGTTCGCATCTACTGTGACTGCCACGCCGGCGAAGCGTACGCCGTCGAGGACGGTGCGACCGCCTACGCTAAAGCCGACGCGTACTCGCCGGAGGCGTACGCCAACGAAGCCCGCCGCGTCGTCGACATGGGATTCAGCGCGCTGAAGTTCGACCTCGACCTCCCCGAGGACAACGACCCCGACCCTTACAACGGCCGCCTCACTAACGCCGCCATCCGGGAGAAACGCGAGATCGTCGAGGCCGTCCGCGAGGAGATTGGCTACGATATCGACCTCGCGTTCGACTGTCATTGGGATTACTCCGTCGAGAGCGCGAAACGCCTCGCCTACGAACTCGAAGAATACGATCTCATGTGGCTCGAAGATCTCGTCCCTCCAGAGAACATGGACGCCCAGATTGAAGTGACCCGTGCCACCCGTACTCCGGTTGCAACCGGGGAAAACCGTTTCCGCGTGTTCGAACTCACCGACCTCATTTACGAACACGGCGTGGACGTCGTCACCCCCGACCCAACGACAGTCGGCGGGCTCGCGGAGACAATGCGGGTCGCTGACCGTGCGGAGGAAAACTACATCCCGATGTCCCCGCACAACGTGTGTAGCCCCGTCGGGACGATGGCGTGCGTCCACCTAGGCGCCGCAGTCCCAAATTTCGATGTCTTGGAATACCACGCCCTGGAGGTGAAGTGGTGGGACGACCTCCTCGTCCGCGACGAGCCCCTCATCCAGGACGGATACATCGAGGTCCCGGAAGCTCCCGGCCTCGGCATCGAACTCGACGAGAACGTCGTCGAAGACCATCTCCTCGACGGTACCACGGGTTTCTAACCTCCCATATTACTTGTTCCAGAAAGCTTATCCCAGACGTGTAGAAGTCAGCAGGTATGGGAAAAACAGTCGCTTTGGCTATCAGAACGGTGCTGGCAGTTGTTGGCTTGCTCTTCGTGTTGGCGATCCTGTTTGGGGGTGACATAGACGAAGATGCCGGCGTGTTCTTCATTCCTGAACAGTAGGCTAGTCACTATGGGTATTTCCACGAGCGACAGGGAATACAACAGTGGTGAATAACTTCTCCGACAGTACGAAATTAGCTTTATTTTCGGTAATATTTTTATGTGTGATAGAATTAAAATACTGTGGCAGAGAATAGCAGTCATTCGAAGGGAGAAGTGACGGAGCCGGAACTCACTCGGCGGGCGTTTACACAATCAGTCGCAGGGGCCGCCGCGCTGGCCGCGGTCGGACCTGTAACCGCCAAAGAGGGGGGTTTGAACACGAACGCGGCGAACGTACCAGCACTCGAGGAATCGTTTACGCCGACTGAGTGGGACGTGGTCGGTCAGTTCCAGTATCAACGACGTGGCGTCGAGACTGGGTGGCTGTTTCCGAACGGGAGTGAATCAGCTTACGCCACGGGCGAACGAACACCCGACGACTGCCAACGGTTTCAGTCAGCGTTCGCGGGCGGTGCGACGGTAACGTGGGAGCGCGTCGGTCTCGCCGAGGGTGAGTCTTCGGTCCCGCTCGATTTCGGTGAGCGTATCGACCCGACTGGTGGTGACTTGACTCCGTTGACCGGCGAACCAAGTGCCTTCGATGACTTTCAAGACTGGTTCGGCGTGGGTGGAGTACTCTACTCGGATGGCTACGTTGTCGCCGCTTTCGACGTTCCCGAAACGCGACGCGCCATGTTGGAGACCGACGCGTCGGAACTTGTACGGTATTTGCATGGATTGTTGTCGTGCTGGCTGTTTTGAACTGGTCGTGTCGCTCGTCTCGGTGCCGCTGTTCGTAGCCGTCATCTCATCAGTGCTGTCCAGCTGGTCATTCGGTTCATTCTCTGTCTCTGTCGACGAAGTATCCTCTGCGAAGGGACTTTCGCCTGCACCTTCTTTCATTCCCGTCATGCGGTCACCACCTCGTGATCAAGATCGCCCGGCTCTGGGGAGTTTGGGGCTTCGAGTCCGACTTGACTTTCAAGCTGCCGTGCAACAGGGTCGAATTGCGCCAGTGTTTCGAGTTCGTAGTCGCGACGACGGTCGCGGTGCTCGCGGACGTAGGTAAATGCCGAACATTCTGCATCCAGCACCCTTCCATCAGTGACGCGCGCTCTCCGATGACCTCTGGAATCGGGTAATCGATTTAGTCAAGGATTCCGCTGATCACGCGTGTTCTTAAATCCAATCGGGAGTGGTGCGAGGACGCCAACATCGAGCCCAAGTTGACTTTCGAGCCCCGCCACGAGTGATTCGAGGTCCTCGACGGCATCCCGGCCCTTTGCGGTGGGTTCCACTGGGATAACCAGCGACCGCGTCGCATGGATGGCACTGTAGAGGTGTAGCCCTTCGGTCGCTGGTAGGTCACAGATGAGGACATCGTATTTCCCTGTTAGCAGAAAGTGGGCCATACCTGTCACCCCAATGTAATCTATGCGCGAGAAGTGCAGTAACGGAGAGGGAAAAGCCTATTGGACGGGTATACATACTCGCGAGTGGTCCCTTAATTACGCGCTCCCCACCCCACCCTCCTTTCCCCCTTTGACGACCGTGCAAACCCCGGGAAAGGGGTTCTGATGTCAGAGGCAAAGTCGTCAGACAGGCAGGCGAGCGCCGAGAGTGCTCCCCGCGCTCCCCAGAATCCGACGCTCGCCATTCCCCACAATGGGCGAGATAGGTATTATTATTCGGTCCATTAAAGCAAGTCAATGACCGCTTGTGAGTGAAACAAGCCCAATAATTGGTGAAATGGTTGTTTCCATAGTGGAATTTACGCCCGCCGTCTCTGCGACTGATTTTGTGTGGAGAACTCACAATGTGTTGTATCGGCTGTAACGGATTTGTTAGTATAGTATACTAATGGGAGTCATCCGTCTCACCGGTGGTCGTTGGCGTCGATGATGACGGTGTAGATCGTACCTTTCTCGTCGTTACGGACGTTGAAAATCGATTACTCGAATCAAATCCCATAACAGAGTGTGATGAGATCGATCGAGAGAGCAACGATCAGCAGTAAGAGACGTCGGATGACTACTCCGACATCACAATATCGTGCATAAATCGGTGATACTCTTCGACAGCCCAGTCGCCCCGTCCAACGGTTGCATACGCATTCCGTCGCTTATCGTTTGCTTTCGTCTGCTTCGAGATCAGCCCTTTCTCAACGAGTCGATCGAGGCCGGGATACAAGCGGCCGTGATTGATTGGCTCCGGATACAGATCTTCCAAAGCTTCCTGCAGGTCTACGCCCTCGGCTGGCCCTAAGCGGTAGATGAGACACAACAGGTGTGCCTGAAAGGCGGTGAGATCAGTCGGAAGATTATAGGACGCGAAATCACCAGAGGACGTATTCTCGTGTGTACCAGCCGAGTCGTCCTGATCTGATTCTGAATTAGTCATACTGGAGTGACTAATCTCCGAAACTTAAATCCTGCTATAATATATTGTAAAGAATTAGTGCTCACGAAGGTGGACAATTCGTGGTTAGAGCGCACCTTTGGTGGGAGACGAATAGTGTCGAGGGCGTGGAATTCGAAGGTCAATTTGAAAAGAGGCTTGCATTGCATCGTGACATTGGGTAAAATTCAAGATAGTATTCATAATGGCTAAGATTTTTATCATGGGAAAAACAACGAAATCGTGTATGCGCCTCCCATTTCGACATCGAGTTACGTATCTGATCACTGTCTTATTCACGGTCAGTGTCAGTACTGGCATCGCCGCCGCTCAGCAGAGCGAGATCAAC
The DNA here is from genome assembly GCF_001723155.1 of Haladaptatus sp. W1. Lineage (NCBI taxonomy): Archaea > Methanobacteriati > Methanobacteriota > Halobacteria > Halobacteriales > Haladaptataceae > Haladaptatus > Haladaptatus sp. W1. Next base: position 51,679 of record NZ_MEIH01000334.1, on the reverse strand, counting down.
AACTCGCTCAGTCAGATCGAACAGTTCGTCGCAACCACGCTGGGCCAGGTTGGCGTCATCGTTTTTCTCGTTGGCGCAGCGATGTGGTTTGCCTCCGGACGGAACGCGAGTCGTACGCAGTGGGGTTGGCGCGCTCTCTGGGGCGGCGCTGGGATGATCGTTCTCTCGGTCAGCTATAATGTGTTCGTCACGCTCTTCGAAAACCTCGCTCCGGGAATGATCCTCCCACCGTTTTTCTAACGTACGTGCGCTAATCTCCTGCCCATCCATCTCCGGTAGACAATCACCCAGACACGCTTCCAACACGAATGCCATCACTCTCGGACACTCGTTCTTGGCCCCTGATTCTTGGACTCGTTGTGGTGCTTCTGTTGCTAAGTTCGTTTGCAACTGGCGTCACCACCACCCGACGCGCTAACGCCACTGACGTTTTCGTTTCTGATGACCCAGATCCCAACATCGGTGCACTGCCACCGTTCATTCAGCCAGACCTCCGTACTATTCTCCAGTCCCCGAATATCTCGGCAGCTAATGCCAGTTCAGCGCGTGATTTTACGTATCCGACCTCCCAGCCGTCATATGGAGTCGGGGCTCGCAATCAGACACTTGCAGAGTATCGGCGCACTAATCTCCAGAACCTTCCGCACAATCGCTCGACGAGCGTGTGGTTTCCTGATTCAAATCGCTCGAACGGGACTGTCGTCACAAATGCTCATGTGACGATCCTCGGGACACAGAACGGGACCCAAACCCGTCTCGGTCGGCTGAACACATCGTCACACAATCTCTTCTTGCTCCCCCAGAACGGGACTATTCTTACTGCGCTCGATTATTCGACGGTACTTCCAAACCAGACCTGCACGGTCACGAATGGCACCAAGACCTGCCTCAACTACTCCATCACGAGCCAGTCGATCAATCGGTCACTCAGGATTGGCACACAAGTATGGCCAACTGCGGAAACCACAGACGAAGCAGGAGCATCGCGGCCACTCACGTACACGAATGTACGGGCCACCGGGCGTACGACAATGGTCGTGAAAGGAACGATTACGACACAGCTGGCCATTCACAAGACCGTCTCTATCCGGACGCGTTCTGGATGGCAGCAAAGGAACGTGACCACGAATACGACCGTCCGTTCACATACTGTTCGCGATACAGCACCCGTCGTGATCACACCGAATCAGCAACTCAACGCGACGCAAACACTCATCACTGACAATGGCGAACTCAAACGAATTGTTCTCCATCTGGACGGGCCAACGACATTCACCACTCGTCGACACTGGAGTTACGCGTCATTCAAATCGGGGCAGGTGCGCCTCCAAAATGTGTGGGGCGTCTACTCCCAGCATCGCTACCGGAATGCAACGATCGGCACTCAGCGCCCGAACACGACGGTATCGTTCGATATCTTTCACCCATCAATGCCGCTCAATAGGCATGGCAATCACTCTTCGCCACTCAGCACGACCTCACAGAGAACAGTCCCACCGCCAGGCGTCCTCGAAAAACAGCTGATCGCCGTACGAAGCAAGCCAGCGATTGCTCGCACAGCCCCACAGACAGCCTCGACGGCAACTGTTGGACGTGTTCGCACTGTTCCGCTTGCCACGGAGGCTGCCCCACTCACGCGGAGCGTTAACCTCTCATCAGTTCGACCCCAGGCGTCCACTCGTGTGGTTATCACGAACGTCGATCAGCCACTCGCTGCGCTCTACGATATCCATGGGGACGAAATTCCATTGAAAACGAGAACTGCGACAGAGCATCCAGTTTCTCTCTCTCTGACAAAGCGAGATAAGACGCATGTACAGATCGAACTCACTGATGCACGGACCGGGAATCCGATTACGAATCAATCGATCTATCTTCACGGGGCTGTCCAGGGTCGTGTCATCACCAACAGCAACGGTGTTGCTGTCGTCACGCGTGATGAGAATGCTGTCGAGGCCACGTTTCGCGGTGTCACCAACAACTCACGAGGACTCTACTACACCCCATCGCACAATCAGATCCGATTTGCACCAACACCGTTCAACATCTACAGCGCACTGGTGGCACTGAGTAAGGGGTTCGTGGCTATCATCGCGTTTGTGTTGTTCTATCTTCCCTTCCACTATCTCCGCCGATAATAATTCAGAATATCTAAGAAAATATTTTTACGGGACAGCAACGATATACAAGCAAACACCATCTTTTTGACACCCAATGATTCCCAATGTTCTTCGAACATCCGGTGCCTCCTTCGCTCACAGTGTCCCAGTTGCGATTCCTAAGCTTACAGTCGGAGTTCCACCTCTTCCGGCAGAGATGACAACATTCGTTCTTGCTGCCGGATTCACGGGATGGATCGGGGATCTGTTCACGTGGCTCATGGCCAAACTCATGGGCTTTGTTGGACTGCTGATGTCGGGCGGCGTGTATACCTTCCTGGTCTTTGATAGCCCATATACCGAACCGCAGTACCTCCAGGCGTTTGACCACTTACTAGGTATTTTTCCCCAGTTACTCGCGGTTGTCGTGATGGCTGGCTTTGCGTCACAGCCATTTTCAAAGAAAGCCGATGTGGATAGTGTAATCCTTGTTTGGAAGGCGCTCAAGGCGATTATCTTTGTTGCCGTTGGTCGCCAGCTCATGCATTTCGGTCTTTTGCTCGTGAACGCCGTCATCGCCTACATCTATCCCGATAGCTATGGTGCATTCGGGACCGAAATGCTCAGAACCGGGATGGAAGGCGCAGCCGCTTCAGCAGGTGTGGTCGCGGTCGGTATGGTGATTTTGAGTGTAACTTCGATTGCTGGAATCCTCCTGTTGTTTGCGATGCTGGTGATTCGGGAGTTCCTCTTCGTAGCGATGTTTGTGACCTTGCCGATTCTGGCGGTGATGCTCTATCTCGACTTCGGGCCATTCGAGGACTCGGCGAAAGCCGCGAAGATGTTCATCAATGCGACGCTCTCGCTCTTGCTTGCAGGTATTTTCATGGCCGCGCTCATGTTTGTGGGTGCGACGGCGATGGGTATCACTGGCTCCGGTGCAACAACGCAAGCAGCGGCCACTGCAGGGTCTAACCCCGGTTCGTTTAACGATGTTCTTGAGTCGTTCCTCTTCTGGTTAATCGGCTTGGTCGCACCGGCGATCTATGGCTTGAAAACAGCCATGTCCTCAGGCTTTGTTCCTGGTCGGATACGCAGTCGGCGGAAGCGGACATCTCGAAGTCGGTCGTCGGCATCGGCAGGTGGGTCACAAGAGTCGAGCCGTGCGAGTATCATGAAGCAGGCTCGGTTTGGGGGGAAGCAAGCTGGTGGCTACGCAGGGTCTAAGATGGGTTCTCTTGATCAGCGTCTCACAGGTGGATCTGTTAGTGAAGGCGTCGGTAAAGCCAGCTCGACTGTTGGAAGCGTTAAAAGTCATGCTGGGTCCAGAATTGAAGGGCCTAAGATGGAACAAAAGGCTGAATTCGTGAAGAGACAAGGGAAGCGAGCAAAGAGCGGTGGAAAGCGTGCTGCAAACGATGCTCGTGTTGGCACAAATTTCGCATTGCGAAATCTTGACCGCTCCCCTCTCGATTGGGCAGAAGCTGGTCTCAGGCATTATCGTGAGAACCCAGTGATAGATCCATCTGAGAATGGATCAAAAGCGAACCAAAGCACGCTGAACGAATGGACCGGCTCATCCCGAGAGAGGCACAGCTCAAAATAACTCAGATGGCAGAACGCATTTATCAGGGAGAAATAGTAGATAACTCATGGACGGTCCAGAAAAGATAACGTCCACCGCAGCGCAGAACAACTCCTCACACGCTCCAAAGAGACTTCTCAGAATTACAATCTCTACACTGGTTGCCCTGGCGTGCTATTTACTTATCCCAATTGGATTATTAGTAATCGCAGGCGAACTGACCTCAACCGCTGGTATACTCATTCCAGCGATTCTTGCTATATTTGCTATCTGGACCCTTCCAACCTATATCGCCGCTACAATTTATGATCTCACATGGCAAGCAATTCAGTTGGATATCCAAGAGATAGATACTGGATGGGTTCTTGGAGAGATTACTGGACTAATTTTGTTGACTGGTGTGTGGTTTCTTCCGCTCTGGGCCCATCTTTCCCCACAGCTTGCAGGAGTCTTGCAACTCTTCCGTGTTGCGCCAATGCTCGACGATCCATGGCTAATGGGTCTTAGTTGGATAGCATGCATTCCGATACAGTTGACGAGCTTTTCAGTAATGCTGGGATCCGATGAGGACCTCTCCAGAGAAACAAAGAAAAAGCGAGCACAATCCCGAGATCGTAGCCAACAGGAGAGGCAACCCAGAAAAGAACAAGAGCAGAGTCAGCACCAGAATCGCAACAAAGAGGCGATGACGGACATTCAATCAGATCTCACATTTAATTGGGAGTCCGCACCTACCACGACGTTTCGCGATGTCGGTGGCATGGACACCCTCAAACGCAATATTATGCGGTCGGTTCTTCGCCCGCTCTCCCACACTGATGCCGCCTACGAACGATTCAATGTCTCGCCACCAAACGGCATCCTCCTATATGGCCCTCCTGGCACGGGGAAAACGCACTTCGCCCGGGCGATTGCTGGTGAACTCGGCCATCCATATCTCGAGCTGAGCGCTGGCGATATCAAAAGCCGCTGGGTAAACGAATCCACCGAGCAAGTCAATCAGTTGTTCAATGAGGCCGCGCAGTTCGACCGCTGTGTCATCTTCGTCGACGAGATCGATGCACTCCTTGCTGGTCGTGGAAACGATCTTCACCGTGAGCATGCTCAAGTCGTCAACGAGTTTCTGGCGCACTTGGACGATGACGATCCGAGTTTTCTGCTCATCGCGGCGACGAACCGCGCGGATTTGCTTGATGAAGCTGCGACTCGTCGCGGTCGCTTTGATCAGCAATACGAGGTTGGTCTTCCTGACAAGGAGGCACGGAAGCTAATTTTCCGTGTTCGACTCCGTGAATTACCATCGAATCTCGATGAAGAGGATTTTGAAACGCTTGCAGAACAAACAGCGGATCGCAGTGCAGCGGATATCGTTGGGATAGTCGATGATGCGGCGATGCGTGCTGCCGAACGCGATGCCGAAGCAATCACAAAAGACGATCTCCTCGAGCATCAGTGAATATATAGGAATCTCCTATCTTTCTACGAGGAGAGAATCCCGCCGTTTACGGCAGGGAGGATGTCACAGATGTGCGATTGAATCACGGGGCGCTGAACGCGAATGGCGAACATTCGCCTACCGCTCTTAGCGGCTAGAACAGGAGTCCACGTGAAAGCCTCGGGGTCAAGCCCCGAGGGGTTTTATGCCCACTACGGGCTCAACAGACCTGAACTACAACGATGTGACTATTTGGTGGTCGTTGTAGTTCGTTCCCCTCAATTCCGTTTCTGGTAACGCGTGAATCGAAGATTCCCCGTTCATCTCTCGATTTTTTCGAGTAGTGATTCGTTCCGCTCGGTCAGCCGATAACCCACGCAGAACGACTACTATGTCCTCTCGTTTTGTGGCAACCACCACTGCATATGGTTCTGACTCTTGGTGCGTGTCCGTCTCATTAGACCGCTGTTGGTGCACTGCTGTCATGGGGGTGTTGTTAGCTATTACCGTGGTAGCCTCCCACTACCAACTAGCCATTTCGCTCTGAGGGTTATAAAGATTATATAGGGCATCAAATATGATTAGGAAACCATCAAGAACGCCTGTGACGATTAGGCGGGAACAGTCCTGTCCGTCATTCCACCCGACCACCAGTCTACCGCTGAATGGGTATGCTCCTACAGATCGAACCCTACACCGAGACGAATTTTATCTCACTGGACGGTGACCGGTCTATCGACAAACCTTGGAATCTCGCAAAAAGTGACCTTGAGTGCAGTCAGGCGACATCCTCTCTCCCGATAACTGCGGGGTTGCCTTGCTCTCGAAGAGAGTATCTCGTTTTCCCACACCGAAGAAGGATAACTAGACCTGAATCGTCACGATGTGATAATCCGATGCAGATTCTCGTGGGCCTCCTGTATCTGTTTTTCTGACACCGCATGGACCGAGGAGTCTCCGTCCATCTCTCGGTTTTTCCGAGCCGCGATTCGTTCCGCTTGGCTAGCGGATAACCCATGCAAAACGACGTCTATCCCCTCCTGTTTCGTGGCTACCACCACCGCGTACGAGTCCGTCTCTTGGTGCGTGCTCGTTTCGTCGCACCGCTTTTGATGACCTCCTGTCATAGTGTCACTGAATTCCTCCCCCGGTAGTCTCTCTACTACCAATGAATCTCTACACCGCGAATGGTTAAAAATCCTTACATAGAATCAAATGTTCATATTTGGTTTAAAACAATTCCTCTGTATATGTTGTGCGAGCTCCGGCAGCAAATCAGTAGGTCGGTTACTGTGTACTGAAGAGAAGAGCCATATTTTCCATCCGACACTCACTGGCTGTTGTGTTCGTAGTACGAATGTATCAGGCGTCTCATACCAGACATGTGGGGACTTGGCGGCCGTAGTGCTGCGTGCAGAAGAATAATTGTCTCGAGAATCAGCAGTCGACTCGGCTCCCCCGCCTTCTGCTTGCGGAGTTCGATGACGCCATCGGCAAAGACAGTCACCTCATACCCTGCAAACACGAACCAGACGTAACCATCTTCCCGGTCGCTTCTATGCTGAGACTGAAAAATCGCGTCGAGAGCATCCGGATTGAGAGCGCTATATAGTGGTATCATATCTTGTGTTTCAATCCCCTCAACGGCCGTAATCAGCATTACGATGCTCGTACTGAACGAGTCTCCGCTTTCAAAATCAAGGTAAGCGCGATACACATCGTCAGTTGAATCGTATTCGTACTCCATCAAATTCCCCCTCTCCTATCGAGAACACTAAAGGTGGTCGGTGAGTTCGAGAAACTGCTCAATTGCATCGAGGGCCTCTGTCTCTCGTAGTACGACGGTTCCCTGCTCACGGTCGTAGTCGATTAGTCCCTTGTCCGCCAACTTCGGTAGGTGAACATGGACGAGTTTGGTCCGAATCCGATGAGAATTCTCGTCCACTGTGTCTGTGACCATTCGGTCAGTCTCCCAGATGACCAAACGGCGGGCAAGCTCATCAACCGTAATCTCATTTTCGGGAGACATATGCGTGAGGATGAACCGGCGGTGAGGACTCGCAAGTACGTCAAACAGCATCGTGGCTGACAGAGTAGTATCTCGCCGACCAGCCAGTTCGATAGTGCTCTCTCTAGTTTGTCTCCCAGTCATAGTGTGCCATTCAGACGAAGGGGGCGGTTTGGAAAGTATTGGGTACCTACGTGTTTTGATTCGTCATTTCGGACTGTCATTTTGATAGACCGAGAGATAACTCCGACACTATGCTAGCGAACGCCTACGGCGTTAGCCGTGGGTAGAAGTCAACGACCCACCGAGAACTCAATTGGAGGCGTCATCAAAGAAGGCCGTCGCGAGTTTTCCCTGCGCCTTCCGCAGGTGTTGATGGAATGTCGCCGATGAGATGCCCATCGAATCTGCAACCTCTTCGGCCGTATTCGCGCGTGGCCAGTCGAAGTAGCCTGCGAGGTGGGCCGCCCGGAGTGCCGCCTGCTGACGGGTCGTCAACTCCTTTCCCAACTGTTCACGGTATTCGCTGGCCGTCCGAATCGGCCGTTCGATCTCCCGCTTCGCGACGAGGTCGACATCCGGGTGGTCGACGCGAAGCGTCTCTACGAGTGACCGAATATTGGCATCGTGCGGGACTTCGACTATCACTCGCTCCTCGCCGTCTGCTGCTCGAGTCGACCGGACGTTTGCGCCTGCGTCGGTCAGCGTCTCTACGAGTGACGACGTGAGCGTGAGGGCGATCACTCCTTCGTTGTCATGCGACGATACCAATCGACAGTCGATGACATCCGAATCGTCCGCGACCAGTTCGACGACACGTTCCGGTGGGACGTCGGTCACTCTGGTATAATAGAGGTAGGCACCGTCGGAGGTTGGGACGGTGCCTTCTAGTGTGAGCGTGCAGTCGACACGCTGTGAGAGGTCAGCAAGCAGGGCGTTCGGTGCAGTCACCCGGAAGGTTAATTCAGTTACTGAGTCGGCCGCCAGCAGCTTTTTGCGCTCAATAGCATTGATGACGAACCCCGTGGTTTCGCCAAGAACGTCGAATCCCGCTGCCTCCCGTTCGCTAAACGCGTTTGGTCGACTCGCGTAGACGACTAACAAACCGTAGCTGGATCCACCGTACTCCAGCGGGACAGCAATACCGGAGTGGATACCACATTCGTGGGCAGCCGTCCGAACCGAGTCAGGAAACGTCTCGGCGTTCGGGATGTCTCGGACGACGCGAGATTCACTGTCTCGGAGCGTCGCAGCTGCTGGCCGTTCCCATTCTGTCTTGTCAGCGACGGCCCCGACGTGTTCGTGGAACCCCCCGTCGTCACCCGCCTGCGCGCGTGCGACAACGCCGCTGTTCAGATCACGCTCGCCAATCCACGCAAACTGGTAGAGATTCGTCTTTGCGAGTCGGGTGCAGATGGTCTCTTCTACTTCCTCGCGAGATGCCACAGAGACGAGCGCTCGGACGAGGTCGCGGATGACGACGTTGATACGGTTCAGCGTTGCCAGTTCGTCGCGCTGCTGAGCGAGTTTCTGTTCGTGCTCTCGGCGTTCAGTCATGTCGCGAGTCACCTTCGCAAATCCGCGGAGTTCCCCTTCTTCAGTTCGGAGTGCTGTGATAACGACGTTCGCCCAGAAGAGTGACCCGTCGGTGCGTACTCGCCATCCCTTGTCCTCGGTGGACCCGTGCTCGACGGCGTCTGCAAGGTTCTGCTCTGGGACACCGCTGGCAACATCCTCGTCGGTGTAGAACGTCGAGAAGTGTTCGCCAACGATTTCCTCTCGCTCGTATCCCTTCACCTGTTCTGCCCCGGTGTTCCAGCTTTGGACAATCCCCTTGGGGTCAAGCATGAAGATGGCATACTCCTCGACACCCTGAACGAGCGACTGGAACTGCTCTTTCTCGCGACGGAGTGCTTGCTCGGTCTCCCGTTGGTCGGTCACGTCCGAGATGAATCCCTCCAGTGCGACGAGGTCATTTGCTCGCATGCTACTCCCGTCCGCGCCGTTCATGACGTCAGCGCCTTCGGTTGCGTCCACTCTGTCTTCGTACACGCCACGGCCCTGCTCCCATACCCATCTCGTCTCCCCGTCTGCGGTTCGGATGCGATATGTGAGTTCGAAGCTCTCCTTTTCCGCCAGCGCGTCCTGTACTTCCTCCCACACTCGCTTGCGATCCTCTGAGTGGATCACGTCATCGCCCCACGACACTGTCCCCGATTCAATCTGATCGGGATCGTATCCCGTCAATTCGTGACTGCCCTCGCTGACGAATTCCATCGGCCAGTCCGGTTCGTTCGCACATCGATAGGCCATTCCCGGCAGATTCGAGATAAGCGTCGCCCGCATCCGTTCGCTCTCTCGAAGTGCCCGCTTGGCTGCCTCCCGCTCGGCGATGTTTCGTCCCGTTCCGACGTACCCGACGAGGGTTCCCTCACTGTCTGTGAGACGCGACGCATTGAACTCGTACGGGATGTGTTCGCCCATCTTAGTAACGAGCGCCGACTGGCGTGTCTCGATTTGTTCCCCTTCAAGTACTTTATCGATCGCGTTGGCAATCATCTCGCGATCATCCGGTGGCACGAAGTCGAGCGGCGTCATAGACGCAAGCTCAGCATCGTCGTACCCCGTTACAGCCGAGAGGCGGTCGTTCCACTCGAACAATGACCCGTCCATGTCGAAGGCGTAGAATATGTCCGGAACCGCGTCGTGAACGTTCTCACCACGCAGCGAATTGCGCTCACGGAGGAACACCACAAACTGTGTCTTGCCATTCTCGATAGCACGTACTGAACACGACAATGGAACCTCTTCGCCATCCGCAAGACAGCCTGTCAAGTCAAGCAATGACCCATCCGTCGCCGTCCGCTGTAGCTTCGACGAGTCTGGCCACTCTGTGAACAGTGAGTCCACGCGCTCTCCGAGAATCACCTTTGGGGTAAGACCGAGCGTTTCACCGAACGAACGGTTGGCATAGGTCACCAATCCATCCTCATCGACGACCATAACGGGATTCGGAGATTCGTCGACGACGTGACGGAGAATGGATTCATCCATGGTTCCGCAACTACAGTTGGATGGAAGGTTACACTAGAACTGTAAATATTTTTTTATTTATCCAGTTTATCCGCGAATAGATTAAAATATCCACAAAATCGATAGAATATTCACTAACCTTGAGTCCAGATGAACGACCTGGTTTGTTTGAAGTTCGATTTACGACGACCAGAATATGTGTGTGAAAGTCTGAGTTACGTATTCTCGAGAATCGAGATTTGGACCGATGGGCCGCTGCAAGATACAAGGCAAGTATCTCGCACTCCAAATACCGCTCACTCCTCATCGCTGTCTCAAGGGGTGACGGAAAACGTGATAAATACGCCCTCTCGGTCTCGGTCACTTGCTGTGACTCCAAGAAAGTCCAATCCCCTTCAGAGCGACCAGTACGTACACATCACCACACATCATCGTGCATCCGACACTCGTCACTGCTGTTGGCAATTGGTGCATATACGGTGATGCAGGTGGTCGCGTCGCTACTCCAGAGTCACAGACGGATGAGTTCGCTGGCGAACAGCACGTGTCGTTATATTGACTGGACGACGAGCCAGATGAGGATACCGAGAGCGATGAACGTTGTGGCGAGCATGGGATTTGTCTGCCAGAGACTAAAGCCACCAGCGATGAGTGCAGCAGGGACACCGGCACTTCGAACACGATCATGGACTGTTGGGCGTGATTTCGATGTCATATGAATCCTCCTGAGGGCGTGGCCCTCTCCAGCTGCATTATTACGAACTACTCATTAAAGAATATAATTTGTCCTTATCCAGGGTGGAAGTAAACGAAGCTAACGGTCGGCGGACGAAGCGCAAGAAAAGAAAGGAATGACGTGGGTTCCTTGACGATATACGGGTCTGTGGTTCTCTTCCAACCAGAGTCCGGCGGCAGACCCCGGTCCCGATGACGGACCTCGCTTTCAGCGAGTGTTCCTCTCGGTCGCCGGAGGCTGACTGTAGCGTTGGAATGTTGTCGAAGCATCAACTGGTACGCAATGGGGCATCGGTTCGCGAAAAAAGCGTTCTCGGTCGACTCAGGCCTTACGCCCGGTGCGCTTGAGAACGTCCTGTTTGGTGAGATTCAGCGTCGTTTCGAGGAAGCTCGCGAGGCTGAACTTCTCGGGGATGACACCGAGTTGCTGCATGAGACCGAGCGCGTCCCAGACGGCCCATCCTTCGACGACTTTTCCGTTCTCGAATCGGTGAATCATGATGCCCGGGACCGGGTCGCCCGCCTTCCCAGTCGGGGGAACCCCCATGAATTCTCCCTCGTGAGTGCCGACGGCGGTGAATCCGATGGCAATCATGTCCTCTTCAGCGAACATGAACTCGACGTCCATCTCGAAGTCCGGGAATCCGGTTCGCACCGCACGGATAAACTCCTTGAACCCGTCGAAATCGACAGGCTCGTCCTCGAAGCCGAACCAGTGTCCGGTGTACGCTTCGGACACCATGTCGCCGATGCGGTCAAAGTTGCCCTCGTTCCAGACTTCCGTCACAAACTGCTGTTCTTTGGCTTTCATCTGATCGGTCGTGTGTGCTGTAGTTGTCATTGTACTGCGTCATAAAATACGACTGACAAGATGAAAAGTATCGTTTCACTTTCTCATTCGGTGAGAAACGAGGATATAACTCTAGAATTATAGATTGAACAGGCGCAATACCACGGTCTTTAGGCCGTGGATACGCGCCGTAAGCTTGTTTACACACCCGCCGTCGATGGATGGGCCGGATATTCCACGCGAATCGGTAGTATTATGATTTCATGGTCCATAACTGGTTATGAAGGCAAAATCCAATGCGAACATCCGAACATTCGAAGCTACACTCACAAACAAACAACAGGTGAGTGACGACCTCGACCAGCTCGGATGGGCCGCGTCCAAACTCTGGAACGTCGGTCGCTACTACACACAAGAACGATGGGATGCTACGGGCGAGATTCCCGATGACGGGGAACTCAAATCCGAACTCAAAGGCCACGAACGCTATACGGACCTTCATTCTCAATCCAGTCAGCGCGTTCTCGAAGAACTCGCTGAAGCGTTCACCGGCTGGTTCGGTAAGCGTCGCAACGGCGACAGTCGTTGCCGACCACCCGGATTCCGCAAACAGGGGGATTCACACCCACGTTCTACCGTGTCGTTCAAAGCGGCTGGCTTCAAGCATGATGCACAGTATCAGCGCGTTCGCCTCTCGAAAGGTCGCAACCTCAAGGAACACCGATCGGACTTCATTCTGTGTGAGTACCAAACTCGTCCAGATGTTGACCTGACCAAGTGGGACATCCAACAGGTTCGTGCCGTTTACAAGCGTGACGAGTGGCGGCTTCAATTCGTCTGTCGAACCATAATTGACCCGGAACCACCGGGCGACGAAACAGCCGGGATTGACCTCGGTATCTGCAATTTCGTCGCGCTTTCGTTCGGCGGCGAGTCGATTCTGTTCCCCGGAAACGTCCTGAAAGAGGACGAATACTACTTCGGGAAAGAGAAAGCGAAATGTGGCGATTCCCGGTCTCGGAAACGGATGCGGATTGACCGCAAACGCACCGACCGACGGTCACACTTCCTCCACACACTCACGAAACACATCGTTTCAGAATGTGTTGAGAGACGCGTCGGAACGATTGTCATCGGTGACCTCGGTGGTATCCGTGACGACGAGAACGGCGACTCACGAAATTGGGGAACGCACGGGAATCTCGACTTGCATGGTTGGACGTTCGACAGGTTCACCACGCTACTCGACTACAAGGCCGAAGCCGAAGGTATCGAGGTTACGCTGGTGTCGGAACGAAATACGTCGAAGTCGTGTTCGGTTTGTGGAACGGTCGATGGCGACCAGCGGGTTGAACGTGGGTTGTACGTCTGCGACGAATGCGAGATGGCGATGAATGCCGATGTGAACGGTGCTGAGAATATTCGACAAAAAGTAACTCCGAGTCTTGTCTGTGATGGAGGAGATAGGAGTACCGGCTGGTTGGCACAGCCAGCGGTTCACTTGTTCGACCGTCGTGAGGGCCGTTTCGCCCCACGAAAACAGGTTGTTAACCGCGAACCCTAATATCCCAACCGCGGTCGGGATTCCCGCGTCTTTAGGCGCGGGAGGATGTCAAGCGGTCTCTGAAGTGACTGTAACCGGGAGACAATCACAAGAAAGCGGTCGCTTGTTCTCACGGCGTCGCACAAATCGATACGCCCACATCGCGGAGCTGTTTGGAAACGGTCCCCGGCGGACGGTAAGACGAATCGAATACGACATGGTTGTCCGCCAAACCGCTATCGGACGTCCGGATAATCTGCCTACTTGTCGTGTGGGGTCGACTCGGTGGTGGCTGTCTCGGTAAGCGATTCCACGTGAGAGAGGAGTGATTCTAACTGCTGGTTCTCAATATACTGCATCTTCTGCGTCTCCGCATCGTAGGTGATGAGGCCAACATCTTGCAATTTCGGAAGATGCACGTGATGGAGTCGCTGCCGTAGGTGACGTTGTGACTGGTCGGCTCCAGTGGTCTGCGACTGAAGGTGATCGACGAGCTTAGCAACGGAACAGTGGGTCTCGGAGTCGGATGACAGGTACGAAAGGATGTGACGGCGCTGTGGGTCAGCGATGACTTTTAATATGTCATCGATGCCTATCGAGGAGCGTTTCGCGCTAGTGGGGTGTTCCATCGTCCATGCACAACACCGTTATCCTCATCAGCAAAGGGGTTGTTATAACCGGATGTTTATAAGTGGAAATGGGTGCTACGAGTCAACCTCGGTCGGTGGTATCATCCGCGTCGAGCAACGTCTGTTCGAGCAGAGCTTTGTTTCCGCGTCGAATCCGTTCGGAGAGCGCCTGTTGACTGATGTCCAATTCCTTCGCCAAGTCGTCGAGCGTTATGTGACTAGGTGACTCGAAATAGCCATGCTGGAGCGCGAGCAGTAGTGCGTCGCGCTGCTCGTCGGTGAGCGATATCGCTGGTTGGGTCTTTCCCACCTCCCGGAGCGTATACACACGCCCGAGCGTGTAATCGACGTCGTTGTCCCGTGAGTAGTTGTGGAATGCAGAAAGGTCGTCATACGACGGAAAGAGCAACTCAAATGACCAATTCTCGCCGTCGTATCCGTGTGCAGTGCGGATGATTCCGTCCGTCTCTTGAAGCCCTTCGAGGAAGGCTTCGTCGGGAATCTCCCAGTTCAGCAGATAGAGGATGCGGTCCTCGATACGGTCAAGCTCCGAGAGGTCGGTAACGTACGGGCTGTCTAACACGCGTCGTTCGAACTCCTCGGCATCGAAGTCCTCACCCCACGCCCAGAACAGCGGGACAACGTTTTCACCGACCGGGACGACCCGTTCGAATTCGATGTGGGTGGTTGTCCCAACGGTGAGGAGTTCTCCCAGTGGGAAGTCACTCGGACTCATGCTGAGTTCTGTAACGACCGCCATGTCTTATTTCTCGGTACCTGAACGGATTTAGTAATTCTGGCAGAGGGCTACCAAGAATTCGCAAGGGGAGGATGCGAGTGTTTCGTCTTATCTGGAATGAGGTTGTCCAATTCGTACCGCGTGTCAGGCTCAACCGAATGACCATCATATTCTTTGTCATTTTCCCGGTCAGCATATTCGTCGATGGGCTGGGTTAAGTCGGCGTCATCCGGTAGGATGACATCTTTGGTGGCGAAGTACTGGACTCGGGGTGTTCAACCTGATTAAATTCGCAAAACGAAGAGGTTAGCCACTGTGCGAATTCCCATTCCCGGATTTTGCACACCTTCTGATTCTATCTATCAATAGAGGCCCATAAATTTATATGTATAAAAGAGATCCAATTAATCCAGCCAATAGTGATTTGTTATGCGGAGAGGGACATCGGATGAGATTACGATGAACAGGTCCCCTCGGACGAACCTGATGAATCACCAAAGACAACCGAGACACATAGGGCTGTCATCTCGCGACGGTCGCTGCTGCTGACCGGTGGTACACTTGGCCTTGCCACGCCAGGACTCAGTCTGCGCACACTCGCCAGTCGCGGACAGAGAGACGAACAGAACGAAACAAACCCGAATACTGATTCCCTGCAGGACGCACGACAGGACTCATCTCTTCAGAAGCTCACCCCCAGCGACGGTGATGACAACAACTTCTTCGGTTACTCGGTCGCAACAAGTGGCAATACGGCGCTCATCGGCGCAAGCTGGAATGACGATAGAGGGGACCACTCGGGATCAGCGTACATATTTCGGTTCGATGGCTGCCAGTGGGTCGAGGAGCAGAACCTCACTGCCAGTGACGGGACTACCGATGACGGGTTCGGTACTTCGGTCGCAATAAGTGGTAATACGGCTATTGTCGGCGCACCAGGAGATGACGATAACGGGGAGCACTCGGGGTCTGCGTACGTATTTCGGTTTGACGGCTGTCAGTGGACCGAAGAACAGAAGCTCACCGCCAGCGACGGAACTGCCTACGACATATTCGGTGTTTCGGTGGCGATATCGGATGGCGTTGCGCTCATCGGCGCCTCCGACGATTACGATAACAGGAATCGGTCGGGGTCGGTCTACGTCTTCCAGTTCGACGGTAGCCAGTGGACTGAAGAGCAGAAACTCACCCCCTACGACGGGACTGCCTACGACGGGTTCGGCCATCGAGTGGCGATATCGGCTGACGTCGCGCTCATCGGCGCATACGCTGATGACGACAATGGGAAGAACTCGGGGGCGGCGTACGTATTTCGGTTCGACGGTTGCCAATGGGTCGAGGAGCAGAAACTCACTGCCAGCGACGGCGTTGCCTATGACAAGTTCGGTGTTTCGGTGGCCGTGTCGGCTGACGTTGCGCTCATCGGTGAGTACGGGAGTGACAAAGGAGATACCTTGGGGTCGGCGTACGTATTTCGGTTCGACGGTAGCCAGTGGGTCGAGGTGCAGAATCTCACTGCCAGCGACGGGACTGCCGGCGATAAGTTCGCCCATACGATGGCATTGTCGGATAACACTGCACTCATCGGTGCATATGGTGATGACGACTCCGGGACTGACTCAGGGTCGGCGTATGTATTTCGGTTCGACGGTAGCCAGTGGACCGAAGAGCAGAAACTCACCTCTAGTGAAGAGATTGCCAACGACTGGTTCGGCTATTCGGTGGCGATGTCGGATGAAGTCGCGCTCATCGGCGCATTTAGAGATCACGACAACGGGAACAACTCGGGGGCAGCGTACGTATTCAACCTGTAGGCAAATCGGATCAGTGAACCGGTCACACTGTGACCGTGACGCAACTCCTTCCGGTTGATTACGATTGTGATGGAGATGGCCTGTTCGAGAACCTGGATGCCGACGACCCCCCTCCGCGGAGAGTCCCACTTCTAATCAGGGAGAACGGTGAAATCCGGATTCAACACGTCTCTGTCCGTTGAGCTGTGTCCTCTTATTCTACCATTGTAATCGACATCGGTAGATAACGCTCTCTCTGTACTGCTGGCCTCAATAGTGAGTTCAAACTACTAAAATGTTGGATTGGAAATAAATTCTATAAGTTAATATTATAACTATTACTGGAGTAACCTATCCTTGTCCTCGCCGAAATCCATATTCAGGCACCCAATAACAAAGAAGAATTCCTCTCTCTAATTTCTCGCTATGAGAAAAAATGATGCTGTTACCGATGTTGATAGAAGGAATTTCCTGAAAGGAATCACGCTGAGTGGAACCAGCCTATTCGGGGCTGGAGGGCTAGCTGCGAACGCCGCTGGACAGACGGACAGCGCGGATGAGGAAGCGACCATGAATAATACCACCCAAACTACCGCTGACGCTGTTGTCAGCGTCGACCCTTCAAGTGCGACCGACTGGACGATCAACGAGCGAATCTTCGGGAAATTCATCGAGCACAACGGACGAGATGCCTATCCTGGAATGTACTCCGATCACGTCGCCAACGGGTCCTTCGAGGTATGGAATCTCCCAACAGCGGGCGATCGGACCGCAGTGTTGTACCGCGACACACCGACTTATGACGATATCGCGTACCCATGGGAACCAGTCGAAGAGGCGGGGACCATCGACTTTGCACAGGCCACTGGTGGAGATCACGGACGCGAAGCCGAACCCGACCTGGAGTCTGGCTCGGGCGTGCCAGCAGACAAGCGTCCATCCCCGTCGGGAGTGACCCAACCACGCTACCAGCGTATTTCGCTCTCAAATGGTGGCGGGACCGCTCGGGGCGGTGTCAAACAACGGACGGCGCTGCCGGATGACCGGACGCTCGAGTACGAAGTCGAATTCTCAGTTCGTGGCTGGTGGACGAATACCTGTGAGGTCCGCCTCGAGTCACCCGATGGGAGCATTCAGGCTTCCGAAACGGTCTCTATGGGTTTCGGATGGGAGCGAAAAACGGTCACGTTACAACTCCCTGACCAGAGTGGACAACGATACCAGGGGTCGCCATTCGGCGAATTCGAGCTCTCACTCGTCGTTGAGGGGAGGGTATGGGCCGATCTCGATTGGGTCATGCTTCGAGCGGGTGATGCCATCAACGGGAAGTTCAATCCGACAACAGTAGAGCTTCTCGACGAGTACAACGTGACGAGTCTTCGCTGGCCTGGCGGCAATTTCGCGAGTCAGTATCACTGGCGAGATGGGGTTGGACCACTCGAGGACCGACCAGTCGTTCCGAACGTGAACTGGGGCGGGCTCGAACGGAACTATCTCGGGACCAATGAGTTCCTCGAGTTCTGTGAAATCACCGACATCGAACCCATCCTCAACGTGGGGTTCTGGTCGGAAATTCCACCGGAAGAGGCGGCCGACTGGGTCGAGTACGTGAACGGCGACCAATCGACGGAGATGGGGCAATTACGTGCGGACCATGGCTATCCCGAGCCATGGAATGTGACTTCGTGGCAAGTCGGTAACGAGGTCTACGGGCAGTATCAGATCGGCAATACCGATATCTACGAGTATGCCGACGAATTCCAGACCTATCAGGCTGCGATGACGGCGGCTGACTCGGAAATCGACGTCCATGCCGTCGGTATCGACCCAATGTACACCGATTTCTACGATGGGTCGGGCGATACTCACCTGGGAGAGCCACCGATCTGGAATCAGGAGCTGTTCGAGATTGCCGGACAGTCGGTAATGAGTATCGACATCCACCGCTACGTGCGGGGAATCGTCAATCGTGCAGCTCGTGAAGAGTGGCTAGACACAAACAATACTGACCCTACTGGTTACAACGAGGTGCTCGTCAACTTTCCCAGTGAATTCGACCACCTCATGCAAGAGGTCGTCCAGGAAGCCAGCCAGTATGGGATTGATGGACTCCAGATCGACGTTGGAGAGTGGAATCTCCAACCCAATGTGAACGCTGGGTGGCCACGAGCGGGCTATCCCACGATGGCCCACGCGGCCTTCATGGCGAGTATGTTTACGACGTTCATGCGTCGTGGCAACGCCGTTTCGATGAGCCATATGCGTGACAATTCCCTGTTCTGGCGACCGTATCCAATCGACTTCCGGCCGGTACCGCCCGGGATTATGCGGCACAGACCTTCGCGGAACCCTTCGTGGAAGACGGCATGGACTGGAACCGCGTCTCGACAGCCATCGATGGCCCAACCCGTACGATTCCCGAGACCGGCGTCAGAATCCGCCGGATGGAAAATGTGCCATACGTAGATACGACAGCCATCCGAGATGCGGACAGTGGGTCGCAGGTGGTCGTGTACAGTACAAATCGTGACTTGCAAGAGACCTATACGACCGAAGTCGATGTCGAGGGCTGGTCGCCCACGAGTGATTCGTCTTCAGCGCAAGTTCCGGTCGTTCTTCAAACACCGACGAACGACGATCCGTTTGCACGACAGACGAGCTGGACGACGACGAATGGATTCGACCGAGAAACCGTCCAACTGGAGCCCAACGCAAACGGCAATATCGAGCTGACGATGCCCCGGCCTCAATCGCGAAGCTCGAATTCACGCTTCCCTCGAACCCACTCTCCACCCAAACCATCACCCAAGACCAGCCGAATCGAGACGTCTGGCACCAAGCCGATTCGGATACTCAAGGGTCTCGCGTTGTCATCGCCGAACCACTCTCGTACAACGGTGGTCAACCCGCGCATATCCGCTTGCGAAACGTCATTGAAGGGAGCTTCGAATACAAACTCGAAGAATGGGAATACCTCGATGGGTCGCACGTCAGCGAAACGTTCCACAGTGTCGCCGTCGAACCGGGTGAACAGACACTCCAGTTGGCGGATGACACCTCGTTTCGGGTGAAAACGGGAACCGTCGATGTCAACACCAGTTTCTCATCCGTCTCGCTTGGGAACTTCTTCGGCGCGGAGACGCCGATTGTACTCGCACAAGCCCAGACGTTCAACGGGGCAGACCCCATCGTCACGCGGCTGCGAAACATTTCCAATAGTTCGTTCGACGTGCGGCTCCAAGAGGAGGAAGCAAACGGCGGGCACACGACAGAAACGGTCGGCTACGTTGCACTTCAGCCAGCAACGGGCGTTCTGTACGGGCGACCGTTCGAAGTCCAACAAACTGGAACGACGGTCGACGAGAATTGGACACAGCTCACTTTCGACCAGCAGTACGACCAACCGCAGTTCATCGCCGCTATGCAAACCTTCAACGGGTCGGATACGGCGACCCTCCGCTATCGGAATCTCTCCGGCACCGGTGTCGAGGTCAAAGTCGAAGAAGAACAAAGTGCGGATACGGAAACGGCGCACGTGAACGAACGCGTCGGGTACCTCGTTATCGAGGGCTCTACGTAAGCTGCCCCATATCGACCGTCGGAGGTTCTTTATGTGGAACCGAGTTTGCTGAATTCTCGTTCTTACTCCCCTTCGTGACGCACATTCGATGATGGTCGATACTCCGCCAATTGCGGCCGTCACTCGGGATACGTGCGATCTGGCTCTGGGAGCGCCTCGAGATTTGCAGCCGTCTCGAAGATAACGCCGTTTAGTTCCTCTTCGGTATCGAAGTACCAGTACTCGGTACCGTTGAATTTGCCACTCTGGATGACACCCATTCCCGCGTCTTCGAACTCCTCGATAATCGCCTCTGTATCATCGAAGGCGAAACACGCGATGTGATGGAGCCCCTCACCGTGTTCGGCAAGGTGTTCAGTGTAGAGGCTCTCACCCTCAAGGGGTTCGATGAGTTCGATCATCGTTCCGGCTAGATCTGTGATCGCCAAGGCCATCGAATAGTCGTGTTCCTCCCCACGAAATGTCGTCTCAGTCAATCGAGGAGATTCGAAGCGATATACCTCCCATGGCCCAACACCTAGCAATCCGCCAAACCGATCCATCCCATCGTCTAAATCTTCGACAACGAACCCAACTTGGGTTAGTTCTGGAATCTCGACATCGAGCTGTGGTGTGCTGTCAAGTACCATGATATATACAAGATTCACTACGACTTACCTCTTTTTCTGGATTTGAATATAGTCTCTTGCTCCCCGACGTATCTCGTCACTGGATAAACGGTCCTCGTATTACATATTATCCACTCCTACGCAGGCGCTCGTCGCAACTCATAACGGGACACAATGAGTATGCGCCACAGGTTTTGAGCTTTTCAGCGAGAGACTTTGATTGATTTCCTCGGGTTGCTGCTTTCCGATCCACCCTGGATGCGTTCCAAGTATATCCTTGGGTTCGATACCTCCTTCGAGAAGTACGACTGCCCGAACAGTATTACTGGCATATCTGACTATTCAGTATTACTGGTCAGACTTCTCCTTGTTGGGAACCCCAACTCGTCTGCAAAGACAAATTCGCTGTCGAGGACGCTCTCGGCGGCAATACCGCTGGCATCGAATTTGGCACAAGCAACTATTCTTGTGAGTTCAGCAGGTGCTTTTCATGGCTGAGAAGTTTCAGGAACAGGCCGCCAACTACGGACCGGTGTTGAAATCTACTTCGCTCGGCCGTGTCCGTATCATACCAATCAGCAAACGGTACTCGGTCGTGTGTCTCATCCAAAAATTGCCATAGAGGGTCGATCAACTGTTCGAAGTCCGATTCGTCATCAGCGAGTGTTGCTGCCCATAGAAGCCAGTCGGCTTTCGTGTATGTCTCTCGATTGTCCAAGGGAGTTCCATACTCGTTCTGTTCTTCGAGATATTTTTCTACCTCCCGTTGAGCAACATCGTCATCGAACAAGTCCAGATCAAACAGGTCGTTCCAAACTAAATTGTATTTAAGACTCCACGTCCCAGGCCTGTCGAATGTCAATCGGAAATGCTCACCATCATCAGCATCGTGAGTCCAGTCTTCGGCCATCTGATTTGCGAGGGTCAGGTACTTCTCTTGGCGGTCTTCATCGCCACGAAGGTCGCATAGTATGCCGTAGCTCGCGATACCAAAGATCGCCTTTAAGGAGAGATTTACGTTGTGTGCGAGATGTCCCGCGAAGTCATCCGTACAGAGTTGTTCACCCGGGTCAAAGCCGTTCTCAACGAGATACTCCGCCCACTGTGTGAGTAACTTCCAGTTATCATCTGCAAACGACGAACATCCGTCCCGGAGACAGATTGCTGCAGTTGTGATGAGTATGTTCCCACATTCTTCGATCGGCATCTGGTTCTCAAGCACCAGTTCGCCATCCACAGTACGATACGTTTGGCCGTTCGCTTTTGGATACGTACCGACGTCGTGTGGTGCGAATTCGTAGGGCCAGTCATCAGTTCGGGCATAGCGGAATATCGGCCGAAGCATTCCTTTGACGAGGTCGGGAGCATACAACAAGAAGAGTGGAATAGAAGGGTACGTCACATCGACTGTCGCAATACAGCCATTGCTGAAACATTCCTTTGAGAAGAAAAGCGGTGTATCATCGTATTCAACGAGTGTATGTGCAGCTATCGCTTGACGATACGCGAGCGCCGTGATATCTGCGTACGTCTCTCCACCCGCAGAGCGACACCGTTGTTTCAATACTGAGTCGAACTCTGCACATCGTTCTCGCAGAGTAGGAAAGTCAGCAACAGCACTGGTGAGCATCTCTGTCACCGTTTTTCCGTTGCGTCGCCAATACGGCTGGAGGTTTTCTTCGAAATATTCGATAGCTTCCCGTTCGTCATAGGCGACCGTAAGGAACGTTTCCCGTTCAGACGTTGCTCCGACGTTCATCTCAAAGACACATGCCAGTACTGGCGGTGTATCGCCAACTTCGGTAGGTCCGCTAAGCGAATCCGACTGGGACAGCTGACCAGTCGAAACGAACGTATCGCGGATGTCTGTTGTCGAGACAATCATGTCTGTCGTCAAATCGCTCGGAGGGAGAAGATACAGATACCCCCAGTCGATGCGTCTATCATCACCACTATGTCCGTGTATCTCTTGTGTCGTAGTACCGATTTGCAGTGCTGGGCCGACATCCGGGATGGAGATTCGATTTGATTCGATGGTTTGTTTTCTATCATCGACACACCACTCACCAGTCACATCAAAATATATTGATATATAATGAGATTGTCTATCTATCGAACGAGTACAGAAGGAGACATATGTCGCCGGCCGAGCGAGAATCTCGAAGTCCTCGAGCAGGAGTGGTGAGATAAATTCGACCTCGAGTTCAATACCAGCTGCTCGAAACGAATATCGTGTCGTGGTCGGTTGAACGGTCACATTTGTTTGATCCATCGTTGGAATTTCACCGTGTTCTCCGGCAAACCGGTAGGGACGACCGTCGATAACCGCGAACCCAACGAGACCGTTTTCCGCTCCAGTCCAGTGGATGGTTGTCGACTCACCAAGATGCTCTGTAGGCGACCAGACACTGAAATAGGGATGATGGGTGACGAGAGGCACAGCTGGTGGTCGGAGCGAACTCATGCGAAGTGAAACCAATAGTAACTGTATAAATGTACCGAGTGTGAGTCAGTTTGGACTGAACTCGTCAGAGATTCCGTTTGTACTCGACAAACGTGTGATCCTGCATCACTGCAGTGCGGCCACCATCAACGAGAAGACTTGTCCCGGTGATGAATGCAGCTTCTTCACTCGTCAGGAAGGCTGATGCAGTTGCGACGTCTTCGGGAGTTCCGATGCGTCCCATCGGATGCATCTCTTCGACTCGCTCACGCTCATCTGCAGTCAGTTCCTCCTGCGTCCGGTCCACTTCGACCCAACCGGGATTGATTGTGTTCACGCGAATCTCGAGCGGGCCGAGTTCGAGAGCGAGTGCGCGCGTCATCCCGTTGATGCCAGCCTTCACTGCATTATATGGGAACAGCCCAGGCATGGTCAGATAGGCGTGGTTTGAGGACATGTTCAGAATCGCACTGCCAGCAGGCATATGCTCGACAGCGTACTTCACACACAACCAGAACGAACGGAAATCGGTCTCTAGAACGAATTCCCAATCGTCAATCGTCGCGTCAGTTGCAGTCGTTTCCGTTTGCACACCAGCGTTATTCACGAGAACGTCTATACGACCAAATCGGTCGGCTGTTTGCTCGATGAGCGCTTCGATCTCTGCTGGGTTGCGCATATCTGCTTCAATGAACATCGCCTCACCGCCCTCCGAGCGAATCGACTCGACGACGGCTTTGCCTTCTTCTGCCGACCGACCGGTAATCACGACAGTTGCCCCCTCGCAAGCGAGACGCCTGGCAATCCCGGCACCAATCCCTTTAGTTGACCCTGTGACGATTGCGATGTGATCGGCATGTCGCACCGAGTTGCACTCAGTCATCGTTTCCTTCCGGTAGTGAAATCGATTCTCCCGTTCCAGTGTACTCGCGGAACAGTTTGACTTCTTCTGGTCGATAAGGTGTCCCGTCCGTATGGAGGACGTCGTGGAACCACGTCTCGGTGTCCTCATCCTCGATGGCTTCGGCAATCGACGTCTGTGCTGTACTCCACGGGAGGTGTGTCTGCGTTTTCCCGTTCACGAATCCCCATGTGTAACATCCGATGTTTTTCTCCTTATAGTAGGGCAAGTGCGTGCGAACGTGATTATCTCGGGTTCGTGCGAGCCACTCTGTACAGAGAAGTGGCCGGTCGTATTCTTCGAGAGTCTCGAGCCGTTCTTTCGTGAACGACAACTCGCTGTAGTCGTGAAACGAGACGATATCCGCGTGTTCACTTCCGATTTGATTTTGTTCGGTCCGGTTCGGATCCCAGTTGACTCCCGCGGTGACCGGTTGTGTCGGATCGGCCTCACGCACCCAGTCAAAGGATTCGCGAAGGAGCGGGAGTGTCTGTTTCCCCATTTCACTGTTGCCGGGTTCGTTGTACACGTCCCAAATGAGGACTCGCTCATCCGTCCTGAATGTACTCACGATGTCACGGACGTAATCGGCCAACTGTGACCACGTCGCGCGGTCGACTGCCCGCTCGTGGCCAGGACTTGGCGTCCATTGGCTGTTGTGTGTATTCGGGAGCGGCTCTTTCTGCGGCCCGAGATACGGCTCGTCGCCAGAGAACCCAACATCGTCGAAAAAGACGAACATCGTCGATATGCCATGGGAGTCGGCAATATCGAGATAGCTGTCCATGCGTCGTTTCAATCCGTCTGGATCATCCTCCCAAACGAGGTACTGCAGGAATACTCGTGTAGTGTTCATTCCGACAGCACTGGCCCAGCGAAGTTCACGGTCGATGGTTTCCGGATCGAACGATTCGGCTAGCCACATCTCGGTTGGGTTGACCGCGGTGCTGGGCAGGTAGTTACACCCGACGAGCCAGTCTTGTTTGTCGTACCAGTTCCATGCTTTCTCTTTGCTCCAGCGATTGGTTGTCATAGTTTGCGAATACCTGTGTTGAACCGTATCAGGGTGCGTTTTGCGTGCGATGCATCGGGAGAGTGGTTCGAATCGACACGATTACCATTCGGCGACGCTGCCGTCGTTGTGCCGCCAGATGGGATTGTGCCAGTCGACGTCCATCTCTTCTCGCTCACGAACGTACTCAAGATCGATGTCGATGCCGAGACCCGGGCCACTAGGTAGGTCGACATAGCCCTCATCATAGTCGAAGACGGCGGGGTCAACGAGGTAGTCTAAGACGTCGTTCCCCTGATTATAGTGGATGTCGAGGCTCTGTTCTTGGATGAGTGCATTCGAGGCGACGGCATCTACCTGTAAACAGGAGGCGAGCGCGATCGGCCCGAGTGGACAGTGCGGTGCCATCGCGACATCGTATGCTTCAGCCATTGCAGCGATCTTTTGTACTTCTGTGATGCCGCCAGCGTGGGAGAGGTCTGGCTGGATGATATCAACCGACCCATTCTCGAATATCTCTTTGAAATCCCACCGTGAGTACATCCGTTCGCCCGTCGCGATTGGAATCGATGTTTGTGCCGTAATCTCGGGAAGCGCGTCGTTGTGTTCCGGTAAGACTGGTTCCTCGATGAAGAAGGGGTCCTCCGGTTCCAATGCCTTCGCCAGACGCTTCGCCATTGGTTTCGTAACGCGACCGTGGAAATCGACACCGATGTCGATAGTCGGGCCGACACAGTTGCGTACTTCTTGAAGCCGATCAACGGCGTCTTGAACGGCACTCGGGTTATCAACACGTCGAATCTCTGGTGTTGCATTCATCTTCAGTGCGGTGAATCCGGCGTCAACTTTCTCTGCTGCTGCCTCGCCGACGTCACTCGGTCGGTCGCCACCGACCCATTGGTAGACGCGAACCCGGTCGCGTACAGGACCGCCGAGCAGGTCATACACTGGTGCGTTGAAGTGCTTGCCCTTGATGTCCCAGAGTGCTTGGTCGATGCCCGCTATCGCGGACATGAGAATGGGACCCCCTCGGTAGAAACCACCCCGGTACATCGTCTGCCAATGATCCTCGATTCGAAGGGGGTCTCTACCGAGCAGGTAGGTGTCCATGAGTTCTTCGACCGCGCTGCGGACGGTGTGAGAGCGTCCTTCGACGATGGGTTCTCCCCAGCCAACGGTGCCATCACTCGTCACGATGCGGAGGAACAGCCATCGCGGCGGCACCTCAAACAGTTCGTAGTCTGTGATTCGTGTCATGGTTGTGTTTGTATGTATGATAGTGCGAGGTCAGTCACGCGAGATGTGATCGATAAGATGGTCGAGCAAGAGCGTTCCCACCGGTTGCTCGCCATACGC
Organism: Haladaptatus sp. W1; assembly: GCF_001723155.1. Taxonomy (NCBI): domain Archaea; kingdom Methanobacteriati; phylum Methanobacteriota; class Halobacteria; order Halobacteriales; family Haladaptataceae; genus Haladaptatus; species Haladaptatus sp. W1. The sequence continues at coordinate 25,390 of NZ_MEIH01000334.1, read as the reverse complement.
CTCTCCGAGCGGGAAGGTGGATGTACACACCTGACCGTTTCCGACCGACCGTATCACGAGTGGACTGCCCCAGTTAGCGATCCATCCTTCGACGTATTCGACGTAAATCTCGTCGTGATCGGTATCCAGTCCCGTCGCGAGCGCGTTCGGGTAAATTCCCTCGAATGCCCAGTCGAGTCGTTTACTTCCGGTCAAATCTCCGATAAATGGGCTGTTATGTGCGTACAGCGCCGAACAGAGATTCCAGTTTTCCCCTTCCGGCAATTCACGGTATTCGAACAGGTCGTCTATCGGTGTCGTCTCATGTGGTGGCGGCAGTAACAGCACTCTTCCACCAGCTTCGGCGAAGTTTCGGGCAGGGACATCCAGTGTGGATACGACCGCGAGGTCGACGTCGTCGTTCAATTCACGAGTAACCTTGTAGCACGAACCGATGAGTCGGTCGGCTATGTAGTTCTCCTGTGCGAATACGGTAATGTCACGGTTGGGAGCACGCGCCGGTTGAACGACGGAAATCGGCTCTTCGTTGGTTGCCGTGGCCGTTTCCGCTGTGAACGTCACCTGTAACGTCTGTCTTTCGTTTTTGTCCACATCAGGGATCGTCACTGGGACCGTTCGCGTTCGTGATTTCGCGTGTGCATCGACACCGACATCGAGCTCACCACTATCGACCGTCTCGCCGCTTTCGTCGTCGATCAGTTTCCACTCGACGATTCCACTGTGCGAGACACGACCGTCGTTGACGACGGTAATATCGACCGACAGCTCGTCTCCGCTCCACACCGCATGATGTTCGGGATCGACCGCAACGAACAACGAATTATTGACAGACGCGAACTCATCGTGGAATACTTTCTCTTCACGGCGGTAGTCGAGGATTCCGTTGAACTCCCACTCGATATCCGTGAATTCGGTGATGATATATCCCGAAAGGCCGTCGTGGACGCGCATCTGTTCGATGAGATTTTTCACCGAGAGATACTCGCGCCACTGCCACGTCTCTGCGAGCTCAGCCAACCCGTCGAATTTCTCCGGGAGCGTTGTCTCATCGTAGCGTTTTTTGAACCCGGCGGGAGACCGAAGGTTCGATTCGAGGTGAACCTGCCGTTCGTTAGTGGGCCCGTCGACAGGTGTAAGGAACGGATGATGATACCACTCCGGCTCCTGACCGTAGAACTCTTCGAGCGCCTCCGTATCGGCGAGTCCCCAGGTCCCGAATTCGGAGACGACAACCGGTGTCGTTTCGGGATCTGTGTACGTTGCGGCGTAATTTCCTTCTGGATGTGCCGTCATGTTGTCCAAGTCATCGCCCCACGCTGCAGCGCGATCTGGACTGGCGAAGTAGCGGTGATAATCGTTGATATCGGTCGCGACGTGTGCCCAGCCGGAGTTATCGCAGACAAGTCGAGTGGGGTCCCACCGTTTTGCCGCCTCGTACAGTTCGCTGAGGTATGCTTGTTTCTCTTCATCATCCCAAATGAACGGTTCATCCTGATGGTGGCCAATACCCCACTCCTCGTTGTACAGGCTCCAGATGATGACGCTCGGACGATTGAAATCACGATTAATCAGATCGCGCAACTGCTCCTGAACTTCTCGCTTCGAGCGGTCAGTGTACTGCGAAGGATTTGCGGGCTCTTCCCAGACGAGTATACCCATTCGGTCTGCAAGTTCGATGAAATCGGGATGGGCGGGTTTGATGTGTTTTCGCAGGAGATTGAATCCGAGTTCCTTGGCGGTCCGAATCTCGTGTTCGAAGAGGTCTTCCTCGGACGGACGATACAGCGTCTCCGGGTAGTATCCTTGGTCGAGTGCACCGCGGATATACAGCGGCTCGCCGTTGAGATGGAAGGTGCCGTTCTCCACGCGGATACTCCGCATCCCGAAGTAATCTTCGTAAACATCGGTCGATCCTGAATCGTCTTCGAGTTCGATTTCGAGGTCGTAGAGGACTGGGTTTTCCGGGTGCCAGTACTCCGCATTCGGTATGGAGACTGACTCGACAGTTGGGTTCCCAAGTGAAACATCGCACTCAACGCTGTTGACGGTCGTTCCTTCATGGCTGACACGGACGGTTGCCGTGAGTGAACCATCGGGAGCGATATCATCGGCGATAGCGGTGAACTCGATGTGCGCAATGTCATCTTCGAGATTCGGCGTGACCCGAGCGTCGGAAACGCGGATGGCGGGGCGGAATTCGACCGAAACATCTTGCCAGATGCCACTCACCCGTCTGTACCACGGATCGCCCTGTTTGCCGTGAGGGATTTGGCTGAGATCGTCAGGGTCTTCGACCCGAATGGTAACGACATTTTGTCCGGCTTCGAACGCCTCTGTGGCATCCACTTCGAACGGGAGATATCCGCCGCGATTCGTGCCACACTCGACGCCATTCACCCAGACAGTCGTGTGGTAATCGACCGCGTTGAATCTGAGGAAGAGCCGTCCGCCATGAGGGAGGGTGTCGAATTCGACTGTTCGGCGGTACCAAGCAATGCCGGTGTAGTCCGTCAAGCTTTCATTTTCCTGCCACGCGTGCGGAACCGAAACTGACTGTCGGTCCGCGTCCGGCCACGTGGTAGTGCTTTGCCACTGTTCTTCGACGCCGGTATCGTCCCTATCGGGACGAAAGTCCCAGCGTCCGTTCAGCGAAACCGACGACCGGTTTGCCAGGCGGGTCTGTGTATTGTTAAACGTCATTATCGGAATTTGTGACGAGTCGTCACGTTTGTATCGTCTTGCATTTACTCGGATTAGTTGTATCAAGCTTACTGCCAGGATAGTCACTGGAGGAGAACGACCCCTGTCGTCAGATGGTGCCCTCCGCTCTGTAAATCGACGTCTCTGTCGAAGTCGCCTCGACCAGGTCGTCCGTCAGTACCTCTGCATGGTATGAGAAGGCCAGTGCAGGGAACAAGAGGACGAATCCGATCGTGAGCACTGCCGTCGCCACGAACAGTATCGCCGTCACTATGGCAAGCGAAACCGTCGAGACTGGTTGCGATGCAACCCACACGTAGCCACGCTTGGTCGCGGGTACGGGTGACTCACCTTCGGCCATCGCGATGAAAGCCGGAATCAGTGCAATACCGAGATAGCCACCCACGTACATGCAGGCTGCAGCAACGACCATCGAGAGACTACCGAGCGGTGTTCCGGTTCGCAGGTAGAGCGCCGCTGTCGCGACGAATACCAACGGCACGAGAGCAAGGAGAATCGCGTGGATGCCATTCGTACGAATCACAGCAATGGTACGCGCACGGTCGACGCTGCCCGTCTCTCGGAGAGAACGCACGACGCTGTATGCACCGAGAGTCGCTGGACCGAGCGTGATGATTGGGAGCGACGCGATGAACCAAACGATGCTCATGAGGATCAGCGTTGTGCTGTGCTGATAGACGAACCGAATGGTTCGTTTGTGAGCTGGTGTGTCCGGATCATCCGCGGAATTATATTCCATCATTATCCGGTCGTCCCCTGCATTTGAACCGCGTTCACGAGGTGCTCTTGCAAGATGAGGAACACAATGAAGAGCGGAGCGGCCGCGAGGAGCGTCCCCGCCATCTGTGCACCGGGTTGGAACACCTGTGTCGGTTGCATTGTGACGATGCCGACTGGCAGTGTAAACGATGATTCACCCTGAAGCACGATGAGTGGCCACAGGAACTGGTTCCACGTATAGACAAACGTGTACAGCGACAATGCTGCGATAGCTGGTTTCATCAGTGGCAGGACGATCCGTGTGTAGATTTGGAACGTACTGAAGCCGTCTATTTTTGCTGCCTCGATGATTGAATCGGGGAGATCCTGGAAGAACTGCGTGAACAGGAAGACGCCGATTGGCATCGCACTGAACGGCATAATGACGGCAAGCGGACTATCGACCAGACCGAAATCAGCGATGATGGTGTACAACGGCACCATGTTCGCGTATATCGGAACCATGAAGCTCGCGATGATCACGGTGAAGATGATGCGCTTGCCAGGCCAGTCGAGCTTGGTGAGAGAAAACGCGATCATCGAGTCGAGAATCACGACCAGCAACGTCGTCGTTCCCGCGATGATAAGCGTGTTCATCATCCACTGAACCATGGGTGCTTCACGAAGTATGATCGTATACCACTTGAACGTGAATTCAGGCGGAATCCAGTACGGTTGTCGCGAGAACGCGAACTGTTCTGGCTTCAGCGATGTCGATAGCATGTAGATGTATGGAACCAAAAACAAAAATGCGGTTCCGTACAGTGCTGCGTAGAGACCAGCTGTTCGTACGCGTTTCGATTCGATAAGCCGTCCGTTTGCTGTACTCATTCGTTGTCACCTCCGATGAAGTAGTAGTTGACGAGAGACACGGCCACGAGTACGAAAAAGAGGAAGTACCCGATGGCAGCGCCGTATCCGAACTCCTGTTCGCGAAACGCCATTCGGAACAGATACATCACGAGCGTTTGAGTCGAATTCCCGGGTCCACCATTCGTCATGATGTACACCTGCCCGAAAATCTGGAACGACGCGATGAACTGCACGGTCGTCACGAACATGATTGCAGGACGCATCTGCGGGAGCGTGATATCCTTGAACGCGCGCCAGGAGGTCGCACCGTCGATACGTGCGGCTTCGTACAATCTATCAGGCACCCCTTGACGGGCCGCCAGTAGGATGACGAAGTTGAACCCGACGGTCCACCAGACTGTCGCGAGTGCGACCGCTGGCATGGCGAACGTGAAGCTATTCAGCCATGATGGTGGGTTGTTCATGAGAACCCCGAGATAGTAATTGAGTGGGCCGTACTCGGGTGCATATAATTCAGCCCAGATGAGCGATACAACCGAGACAGTCAGCACGTATGGGCTGAAAAACACTGTCCGCAGGAATCGTTTTCCTTTCACGTTTCGGTTGACACCCAACGCGAGTGCTAATCCCAATAGCACGAGTGTCGGCACCGTTAGCACCACGAATACCACGGTTGCACGCAGCGCTTTCCAAAACGTAGGGTCCTGGAGCATCCGGGCATAGTTATCGAAGAGGATAAATTCCGACTGTGATGGCGCAAAGGCGTTCCAGTCGTACATACTCATGTAGAACCCCTTCAACAACGGGTAGAGGAGAAATACCGAGAATACCAGTAGGTATGGGAGAGCGAATGCAATGCCATCACGTGTCTCTTGGTCGGTGACGTCGATACCCCGGAGCCGATCCACGAGTGGGAGCTTGTTTTTAGTGGACATTAGTATCGTCTCACGCTTGTCATCCCTTGAGGTTCTTCGTTACCTCATTCGCGGCATTCTGGATTCCCTTCTTGGGTGTGAGTTGGCCAGAGTAAATCTGAGCAATTGCTTGATTTACCGGACGTTTGTAGTTCTCGTTGTTTTTCGTGCTGGGCATATATGCGAGTTCACCAGCTCCCGCCATCTCGGAGAACGTGGAAAGCGTCTTTTTCCACACCGTAGCGTTCCGTAGTTTGTCCGAATCGAGAACCTTCTTGGCCGCTGGAAGGTGGCCGGCATCCGTACCCCATGTGGTGCTGTTCTGTGTGAGCCACTCGGCTGCTTTTACAGCGGCTTCTTTGTTGCTCCCACCGTTCGGGACGCCGATCGTGTGGCTGTTTGCCCACGTCATCTTCTGTTTTTGACCCGGAGCCACGAACGGTTTGGTCATTCCCCAATTATAGTCCTGCTCTTGTAGCACACCGTAGTACCACGTCCCATTGATCGTCATGGCCAGGTCGCCAGCACGGAATGCCTTCGTCCCACGTTCAGCCGTTGCATCGGCCTTGTCCCAGTTCCATTTTTTCGAGATGTTGCTGTAGAACTCGCCGAGCGCGACACCATTTTGATCATTGAACGCTGCTTTCGTCTTGTCTTCGTTGAGGAACTGCCCACCTCGCCCGCGTTGCCACGCGATGAACTGTCGGACGAAATATTGATTATACGGATCCGGGCTGAAAGCCAGTTTGTCCGTCTCTGAGGAGATGGTGTTTGCCGTTTGCTTCAGCTCTTCGAAGGTTGTCGGAGGCTTCTCGGGATCGAGCCCTGCTTGCTCGAAGATGTCTTTGTTGTAGTAAAGCCCGTTCGGGTGGGTGTCTAATGGGAGCGCAAGCCGCTTCCCGTCAAATTTAGTTTCATTCCAAATCGAATCGACATAGGCACTCGATGTATCGCCATTGATCAAATCACCGAGTGGCTGCAGCGCATCGACAAATCGCTGAATTTCGGTCGTGTGGAACACTGCGAGGTCTGGCGCGTTCCCGCCCGTCATCGCAGTAAACAATTTGTCATAATATTCCTCGAAAGGTTGTCGTTGCCGCTTGATCTGGATATCGTCGTGCTCTTTGTTGAATTGGTCTACTAGTGACTTCATCGCTTTTCCGTCGCCACCGGAAAAGAGCGTCCAAAACTGGAGTGTCGTCTTACCACCTGATTTGTCGTCACTACCAGCTCCACTATTATTCGTACAGCCGGCGAGACCAGCGATTCCTGTTGCACCTGCCACTTTCATGAAACGGCGCCTACTCGGCGCAGCTTGTTCTAGCCGCTTGCGAACCATCAACACATACCGATGGAGACCTCCTATATAACATTTTTTATCATGCAACGTCACAACCGAACTAGTTGTTTCCTTGATGGAAATTCCCCATCTTCTGCAGAACCTATTTCGCGAGAGAACTTGAACAAGCAGCAGTTCGAAACCGTCACAATCATTGAGAAAAGACTATATATGATATCGAGAAAGCCTGTCACGGTAGCAAATGAGTAGAGTAACCTTCGACGATGTGATTAAAAAATACGACGATGTCTTGGCTGTAAAGGACATCAACCTCGAGATCGAGGATGGAGAATTCGTATCTCTCCTCGGACCATCGGGCTCTGGCAAGTCGACCGTTCTCCGAATGATTGCTGGGCTCGAAGATATCTCCGGCGGCACCATCAGCATTGGTGACCGAGTTATCAACGATATCCATCCGCGAGACCGCGGTATCGCCATGGTTTTTCAGAACTATGCGCTGTATCCGCACATGACTGTTCGCGATAACCTCGCATACGGGCTCAAGCTGACGACGGATATCGAGGAGGATGTCATCGATCGGCGAGTCGAAGAAGCCGCAGAGATGCTCGGCATCGAAGACCACCTCGATAAGAAGCCTGGTAACCTCTCCGGAGGCCAACAGCAACGCGTGGCCACTGGTCGTGCCATCGTTCGCGAACCCGAAGTGTTCCTGATGGACGAACCGCTGTCGAATCTCGACGCCAAACTGAAGATGCACATGCGAACCGAGTTACAGCGTATTCACGATGAACTCGGAACGACGACCGTCTACGTTACCCACGACCAGGAGGAAGCGATGACGATGTCCGACCGCATCGTTATCCTCGCTGACGGGCATATTCAACAGGTTGGAACGCCTGAAGAGATCTACAACAGTCCAGCGAACTTGTTCGTCGCTGACTTCATTGGGAGTCCGGCAATGAACTTCTTCGACGCGACTCTCGACGGTTCATTTCTTACTGGTGATGGCTTCGAGTACGGACTCTCGAGAACACGTGCGGATGAGGTCAGAGGGTCGACAACGACTGCTAATCTCGTCCTTGGCATTCGACCGGAAGATGCCCACATCGCAGACACACCCAGTGAGAATACGATCGAGGCGACCGTAGATGTCGTCGAACCCGTTGGAAGTGACAATTACATCTACGCTAACGTGGGGAGCCAAGAAGTTACGATTCGCGTCCCAGCAAGTGTGAAGCCCACGGTCGGTGATATAATATATATTGAATTTAATGAAAACGATGTTCACCTGTTTGATGCTGACACGGGAGTGAACGTCTTTACCATTGAGGGACGTGCTGTCGACCGCACGGTCGAATCGACATCATAAATCCAGAGATGGAAGTTGGTTCTCTCACTCGACGTAAATCGAGTTTAGTTCGATAACGTTGGCAGCGCCTTTCACGAGCTCCGGAATTTCATTCTCGAACCGTTCACCTTGCATTCGACTTTTCGGTGCTGCGACGCTGATCGCCCCGTAATTCGAGTTGTCTGCACTAGAGACGGATGCCGCCACACACCGCATTCCTGGTTTCGCCTCCTCCATATCGACGGCGTACCCGCGTTCTCGTGTTGCTTCGAGTTCGGAGAGAAGATCGTCGACCTCGGTAATTGTCTGCTCGGTGACTGGTGCAAGTCCACGACGGTCGGCGATATCCCGGACCCGATCTTCGGGGAGTTCTGCGAGAATCGCCTTTCCGAGTGCACTATAGTGAAGTGGTTCACGGAGCCCCGTCTCGTGAGATGTTCGAATCGCTTCCTCACCGTGAGCTTTGTACAGGATGACGTTCCGATCGTGCTCCATGACGCTGAACAGTGCAAGTTCATCACTTTCGTTGGCGAGTTTGTCCACCTCTTCGACGACAAGGTCGAAAATACCGGTATTGTATTTGACGCGTTCTCCGATATCAAGGAATTTTAGGCTGTTTTGATACTCGTCGCCCTGTTTGACTACGTATTCTGCTTGTTCTAATTGAACGAGATATTCTACGACAGTGTCCTTGGACTTCTCGGTAGCCTCCGCAATTTCCGCAGGCGTTGCACTATCGAGCCGACTCAACGACTCGATGATTTCGAACGTCGGCTGTACCTGCTCCGTTTCCTTCGAAACGGAGTGATAGTTCCCATCTATCTTCCTGACGCGTCCGCGATTGGCGAGCGTGGCTAGATGGCGGTGAACTGCACTTTTCGAGATATCCATCGCTTCTGCGAGTTCGGTAACTCCAGCCTTTCCAACCTCGTCGAGACGATCGAGAATCGCATAACTGGTTTCGACTGTCTGTACTGTTCGACCCGCGTTCCCATTTTGGGGACGGTCTTCCATGAATTTCCGTTCTAGTCCATAGACTATATATTTTCCCATAATTGGAACATCACCTATTTTTGTTCTTCACAGAAGAACACATTGTGTATGAATGTTCATGATGTTGGGTATTAGACTCCAGAAGAATCGACTTGAAAACGATGCAACGGTGCGGTAATGGACTTTCACTCTCACTCTGATTTGCTAATCGAATCCAAGGTTTGCAGCGCGTCGGCTACGTCCTCTGGTGTAACGTCTACGGCTTCGTTTCCCATTGACCCGTCAGAATCGCACGCAACATGACCAACCCTCAAGAGCTCCTGACGAGTTGGATCGCTGCTATCGATGTCCATAAGTGAAACGGGGAGACCAACTCGGTCCGCGAAAGCAATGATATCCTTAATCTCCTCATCTGGGTATTCTTCGAGGATCAACTGCACTAGTACTCCCACTGTCACCTTCTCACCGTGTGTTGCATTCGATGTCCCCGAAAGCATTGTTAGTCCATCATGGACGGCATGAGCCGCTGCAGTACCGCCGTTCTCAAATCCAAGTCCACTGAGGAGAATCGTCGCCTCAGTTACGGCTTCAACGCTCTCCGTAACCGTATCCTCGCTGACAGCGTGAACTGCATCTTCAGCGTCTTCGCGAAGCAAGTCGTATGAGTGACGTGCAATGGCCTTACTGACGTATGTTGGTCGAGTTCCATAGATTGTTGTTCCCCCGCTTTCCCATGTCGCCTTGGCTTCGAACCACGTTGCAAGTGCATCGCCGATCCCTGAGATGAACCAGCGAGTCGGGGCACGTGCAATGATTTTCGTATCAACAATTACGAATGATGGATGGAAGTCGTGACGGTGTGCTTTCTCGAATGTGCCATCTTCCTCGTATATAATCGAGAGACTGCTGGTAGGAGCATCTGTCGAAGCGATAGTCGGGACTGATCCAATCACTGCCCCAGTACGCGCACAGACGGCTTTTGCCGTATCGATAGCTTTCCCACCGCCAATCCCGATGATGACATCAGCGCCTCTCTTCCGTGCAATATCAGTGAGCCGGTCGATTTCGATAGTAGAACATTCTCCAGTGAAATTCGCTCTTTCCATGGCAGCATCCACGCCATTAAAACTCTTCTCTACCATCTCACCAACGACCTGCCACACGTCCGAGTCGGAGATAATTAGTGCTGATTCGCCGTGCTGGAGTGTCAGCTGACCGACCCTCTCTAAAACACCAGACCCCTGAATGTAACGAGCCGGCGAAGCGAATTCGCGATGCATAAGAACGTAATTCGGCTACAAGGGTAAATACTCTTTCAACTGAGACTACAGATGATATTTATAGGTTGATGAGGTGGTGATGAAGAATTCATGAGCGTATCGTTTGCTACCGAGAGGCGGTACTCTTCAGATTGTATATTTCGGTTCGGCTCTACCGAGGTTTTACTTGGAAACTAGCTATTTACTGTCCTTAGAGCTTAAAATATATTACAGCAGTATAATTGTAAAGGATGTGTACGTCTTTACAACCGCAATGCAGAACCGATCCCCGAAACCCGTTACAGTACTATTACTGTAATCGTACTCTTACCCCTCTATCAGTGTGAATCTGAAGTAAATTGCCGATAAAATATCTTATATAGGAGAATATAGCGATGGGAAAACTCATATAATACTCTTCTACCCGTGATTATCGAACATTGTTCATTTGGGAACGTTACCATTAGAACTTTTTACTCGATTAGTGTAGTGCCCAATAATGAATAATCTCGATGAAATCTCGATTGAAGAGCTTCAGAAGGCACTCGACAAGGTAGAGGGGAAAAAGGCTACACAGCGGCTAACAGCAGCAATTGCGTATAAGAACGGCATTAGTCAAACAGAACTCGCGGAATGGTACGGTGTACAGCGGCGGACGATCTATAATTGGCTTCAACGTTTCGACAGTGAGTCTCTCGAACAAGCCGCCTCTGATGACCACCGCTCGGGTCGACCGCGTAAACTTGACATAGACCAACGTAACAAGTTACAGGAGACGTTACAATCTTCACCGAAGAACGCAGGATATGATGAGGCTGCGTGGACGCCTGTCCTCGTCCGCCAATACATCAAAGACACATTTTCTGTAGACTATTCAGTTCCAAGTTGTCGGCGGCTGATGAGAGAAGCAGGTCTCTAGTAGCAGAAATTACCTCGCACAACCACTGAATCCGACACCGATAACCAAGAGAAGTCTTCTGACGCGTCTCAGCACAACAGCGGAAAATGGACGTCACACTAATCCACCACGATCGAGTGACCCATTCACGAGTCTATATCTGTGTTATAAACGTAAGTTCCCAAACCAGCGTAATCGGGCGTGGGAAGCCCCGTCGTTTACGACGGGGGGATGTCACATTAGTTAAAACTATATGATTTAGTTTGTATTCTAATACTCTTCCCGAGATTGTATCCTACTAGAAGTGGGCTATAATTGTTCAATGATATATTGATAGGTATCTCTGACAAAAGAATGGGAAACTAATTTTGAGAGTGGGTTGAAGGAATGTAAAAATTCTACATATGTCGTGCACATTTAATAAAAGATGACGTTAAGAAGTAAACCATCCCCGCCAGAGAGTCGCTGAAGACGGTAACCGATACGTCGCGGTTCAGAACTTCTCCCAGTCGTGTTGTTGTTCGAATGTGTGACCGACGCGGAGAACGGTATCGTCGTCGAATCGTTCACCAGCGAACATCAGACCGACAGGAAGACCATCGGACGTTCCACAGGGAACAGAGAGCGCTGGATGGCCCGTAACGTCGAACGGTGCCGTATTCGAAAGCATGTTGAGCGCACGGTCGATGACCTCGAGGCGACTCAAGTCGTCGTCTTGTCGGTGGGCGGTTTGTGGGGTAGTCGGCATCGCCAGGACGTCAACGTCGGCGAGTGCGTCGTCATATTCGTCGGCTAACACCCGGCTGAGGTTCTGCGCTTTTGCATAGTAGTGACTACGGTATTCGTCAGCGAGATATTGGCCGAGGACGAGCGTCAACTTGACCGTCGTGAGATAGTCATCGGCCTGTACGCGGCGTGCCTTACCGAAGGCATCCATGAACTGTGTATCGTAGTGGCCGTCGCCGAAGTGTCCGATACCCTCGTTGTTGACGGTCGCCGTTGTCTCCTCGATAACGATGCCGTTCCAAATCGGTAACCCATCTTTGTGCATCGGAATCGAGACGTCAGTCACTTCCGCACCGGCATCAGCGAAGTGATCCAGTGCATCGCGAACCGTCTCGTCTACGCCTGATTCGCTCTGTTCGTGGCCGAAACCGTCCTCGACGACGCCGATCGTCAGGTCTTCGGGGTCATTCGTGAGTGCGTCTGTGTAGTCGTCAGTTGGGACGTAGCCTTGACGCGGGTCCAGTGAGTCCGTGCCAGCGATAACATCCAGGACACGAGCACAGTCTTCGACAGTGGTGGCCATCGGGCCGATGTGATCAAACGAGCGACCGAGGCCCGCGATGCCCGTGTAGGGAACGAGGCCGTGAGTTGGTTTGTGGCCGACACCGCCGCTCCACGCTGCTGGGATACGGATCGACCCGCCCTGATCGCCGCCGATAGCCACGTCCACGTCGCCGTTGACGACCGCTGCTATCGACCCGCTTGAAGAGCCGCCAGCGATGTACTCCGGGTCACGAGGGTTCAAGACGGGGCCCGTCGCCGACAACTCACCGCTCCCCGAGAACGCCATGTCCTCCATGTTCATCTTTCCGGTGATGGTGCCACCAGCGTCGAGGAGGCGTGTGACGATTGTAGCGTCCCTCGAAGGTACATAGCCCTCGAAGAGCTTCGAACCGCACGTCATCTCGACCCCAGCGACTGCAACGTTGTCCTTCACCCCAATTTCATAATCGGCGAGTGGCCCAGAATCAGCACCGCGGACCTCGCATTTCGTCACAAACGCATTTAGTGGGTCTTCCTCGGCACTCGGTCGATATCCGGGTTCACGGTCGGTATACTTCCGACTCGGGCGCGGCTCGACGAGTTCGTCGAGGCGTTCGTAGGCTTCGAGCATCCCCGGAATCGCTGTGCGGAAGTCTTCGACCTCCTCGTCAGTGAGGTCGATATAGTGTTCGGCTGCTTTCTCGCGGATTTCATCGGGTGTCGGTGGCTGAATGTTCGGTGGAACGTCTGACATACTCTCTATAAGGCGTTCTACGACTCCATTAATCACGTGGGTCGGTAACAATGTACCTGTCTTTCTGGTGTTCGTGATCCAGTGAGTACAGCTCACCGCCATCTCGTTCGCTTCGCTCAAGAGCCCTCCGCGTCGTTCGAAACCGCCATCCGAACAGACACAACACTCGCTCGCATTTTGACCCACCACCGGATGCAACGACACTCGGTACTGATGCAGAATACACATGGGATTGGCGGGATATGCTCTCACGTATATTAGCGGACCTAGATGACCGAATCGAGGCATTCTGAGATTGAAATCCATTCCCGTCGATGCGGTCACGGCGGAATCACGATTTACCGATTCGATTAGCGAACCCGTTCGTGACCTCGTATCGACAGTTGACTGTCCTCGATGGACTCGGAGAAGATATTACTGCCTGAGCAGTATGACTGGCAAAACTGACTACTCAGTAGTAGCTATTAGACACAGACTATATAACGTGATGTGGCACTGTCTAGATAAGCGACTCTCCAGTAGACTGGCGTTACAGTTCTTCTATTGCTCTTAGGTTAGTTGAGTGGTTTCTGTACTGGTGGCGAGATCGTCGAATTTGCATCGCTCACGGTTCTCAATCGTGTCATTTACTAATCAGACACTGGTTTTGCATCGGCCAAAATACACTCATCTTACCGCATTCTCCTGGTTTTCCTTATCTAGACAGTGCCCGTGATACCGTCGCTGACCGTCAGTGATATCGCCGCCGAACTTGAGGTGACGACATTCACGGTCTACGCACATTTACACAAAGCCGAGCAGGACTTACTGGATCTCTCTTGAAGTCCCATACTTTCAAACATAAATTGGTCGTAATTGGGCGAGAGGATGTCATGCGAATGTCGGTAGTTCCCATACCCCTGTGGTAATCGCGTGTTAATCTATTGCTCTTCAAGTTCTACGACTGGTGTATTACGGTGTGAGTCCTCGCTTCGTCCCATTTCTTGGAGGTTCTGAATCAAAGTCTGAGCCGAAGATTTGAGAACCCGGTTTCGACATTCCCGATATTCTTCTCTTGGCTCGTGTTCATATAGTTTCAAGAAAACACCGATTTCATCGTGTTTCCCGAGAAGAATGCTCCATTGATCAAATTTCATCGGGGAAATTCCTAATAGAGTGTCTCCACTGGCGTACGTACCTAAAACGAAAGCACTTGAGAAGGGAAGATCATGGAATATATACCAGTACTCATCTGGATCGGGATGTTCACAGTCTTATCAGCACTTGCAGTCCCCATCACCAGTACGGTGTTCGCACGATTCCCGACTCGCGGGTCCGGATTCACCTCAACTGTCGCACTCGGCATTATCGGGTTGGTCGCGTACTGGGTTGGACACGTCCGATTTGGTTTCGTCGCCCTCGCCACAGGGCTTCTCGTACTCATCGGAGTGACTGCCTACACCTATCGGCTTGGCGCAGCTTGCGACTGGCGGGCATTCGGTGAGTCGATGGTAGTGTTTCTTATCGCGTTCTGCTTCCAAGTCGCGATTAGAGCGGTAGACCCGGGCATTCTTTTTTTCATAGAGGACTTTTTAGACTACGGAGTTATGCGGTCGGTCCTCCGCTCGTCGTATCTTCCACCGTCTGACCTCTGGTTTGCAGGCGCAAGGATAAAATATCACTATGGAGGTCACCTGGTCGCCGCATTAGAGACAATGATGACCGGGATACGTCCTTCGGTAGCGTACAACCTTGCGTTGGCTGGCTTTTACGCCATGCTTCTCGCCGGGACCTACGAACTTGCTGGCGCCCTCGGCGCCAAGGGCGGCCGGTCACGACGAGTCGCGGGCGCCCTCGGCGTTTATTTCGTCGGATTCGCTGGCAATCTGCTCGCCCCGGTTGTCATCGCCATCGAGAAGATTCCCAAGCCCGCTCGCGAAATAATACGGAAAACTATCGCGAGTCAGTTACATCGAAATGCGGCCAAGCCAATCGTCAGTGGGCTGTCCGAGTTCGAATATTGGGACGTGTTGCAGATGATGCCGAACACGTTAACACCATTCCCCCTCTTCGCGTGGCTCCATGGAGAACTCCATGCTCACATGACGAGTACCCCATTTCTCCTCCTCGTCGTGGCAGTTTGTTACGCCTACTATCAGACCCCGGAATCGAACCGACGGCAGCGACTCTCTTTCGTCTTACTCGCGTTTCCCCTCACGGCGGGTTTCTCCCTCCTGACCGATGCCCTGTCTACCCCGTCTACGATTGGCATCATCTGGCTCACACTCACGTTCTCGCCAGCAGCCCCTTCGACGTTACTGCCGAATCGAGTTTGGGCATGGATGTCAGCTACGGTCTCCCCTTCAGAGCGGTGGGAAATCGCTGATGATGCGAAGGCAGGGTGGGTATGGACTGAATTTCGTCGGATCGCTGTGGCAATAGTGTTGACTGGGATCGTCGTTGCGCTCATCATTGTAATTGCTGCTCCATTCTTTCTCAATACCGTGTCTGGGGCGAAGGAATCGATAGCCCTTGTCTCCAGTGCTAACCGTTCGGGTCTCACCCCTCTCTTGCTAATTCACGGGGTATTTCTTGCGATCTTCGTTCCATATCTCTCCAGTGCCCTCCGCTTGGACCTCGACGGGACGTTATCGAAGAAGGGTGTAGTGGGAATAGTCGGCGTTTTTCTATTGATCGATGCAGCAATTGTAAGCCACGGACCGGCCCTTCTCCTGTTCGGTCCGTTGCTGGTAGCGACTTGGTACTTGCTCCGAACCGAACGGGTACACTTCGAGACGCTACTGGTTCTCGCTGGTCTCGGGCTGGTCGTTCTCGTTGAGTTCTTCTATGTTGCTAATCAGGAGTACGTCGTCAGTGGCCGCGGAAACACGCTCTTTCGAGCCTACACTCATATCTGGATTCTTTGGGGAATTTCAGCAGGAGTTATCCTTCCAAGAATTATCAAACCACCAGACGTATCGTGGCGGGTCGTCCCAAAACGGCAAACGCTACGTTCGTTGTTTGCCGTCGTTCTGATCCTTTCAACCAGCGTTTACGGTGGCATCTCCGTGTACGGCCACTTCGACCGGGCACTCAAGCCGCCCACAGAACCGGGCCAGCAGGCCGAGTACGTCTACTATGCGACCCAGTTCCAAGACCGTCCCAATCCACCGACTGATCCACCGACAATCGACGGCCTACTCTACGCCGAGGTCAACTATCCGAACGAAACGAAAGCGATCAGATGGCTCGATCGCAACGTCAAGGGGACGCCGACGATCGTTACCGCACCCGGTGGACGATGGGAGTGGCGTAGCGAAGCCTCTTCGTTGACGGGTATCCCAACCGTCGCGGGATGGGCGCATGAACTAGTGTATCGAGAGTGGGATACGTATTATGACCGCGTGGATGACGCCAAGACCATCTATTATGGATCGCCTGAACGCCGCGTCGAACTCCTCTCGAAGTATGATGTACAGTATATCTGGGTTGGCCCCGACGAGCGGTCTCGATTCGATATTTGGGAGTTCTCGCTTCTCGACGGTGTCTCCGTTGCATATCGCAATAGCGAGGTTGTCATCTATAAAGTCGACCAAAGGGAACTCGGCTACTCGCCCGAATCTATCGAGACGAAAATGTACGAGACAAAGATGTTCCAAATCGAACCCGCGGTCGCCTCCCACCGAGATGGCCACATTGTCGCCGCGGGGTCGAACGGCACACTCGCTTGGTGGGGACCGCTCGACACAATCCCGGCTGGCAAGTATGTGGCGACATTCAACCTTTCTGTGAACGCCACTGGTCCAAAGCCAGTCGTGAAACTCGATGTGGCACGAGGCGCAACGTGGAACGGGACGGCCGATTTCCGTGTCCTCGGGAACGCTTCCGTGGGCGATACAGACGGCGTTCGGACCGTCCGTATTCCGTTTGTTCTCTCCCAACCTGCCTCCGACCTAGAGTTCCGCGGGACGCTTGCCGAGGGGAACGGGACGCTTCGTCTCAACAAGGTGACGCTACGAAACAAAACGGACGGCAAGTAGTCTGACTCGGTCCTGGTTCGACATCAGTTGTCGGTATCGCCGTAGCCGGTATCGCCATAGCCGGTATTACCATCGCCCTCGTTGACGATCTTGCGACAGCAGTCGAAGTTCGGATTCTCGACTGTGGCGCGTGAACCGTTCTTTTGGATGGTCACCGTACGGATAATCTCGTCATTGGGGTTCTGATCGTCGTCACCCTTGGCAGAGAATCTGGTCGGACCTTCGAACGGTCCATCGAACCGCCGGTCGGTTCCGTCGAGGTAGTTTATTCTGACCACGTCGTACCGTCGGAGGGCCACCACTACCGACGTACAACGGAACGAAACCTTGGCAGTAAACGGATTACTGATTCGTTCGGTCTTGACCCCACAGGACTTGGACCTACCGCTCTTCGTACCCTCTTTTCCCAAAACGGATTGTCCCGTAACTCCACCGATACCCGTCACAACGCCTGCTCCTGCTAACACTGTTCTTCTGCTAATCCCTTCCGATGTTGATTCTTTTGTCATTGGCAGTTCCCGGGAAGATAGATGCTCTCCTTCTATTTTGTTAATGGCTCAACAAACTAGAGTAATCTGTATTTCAGAGACCGCAAAATTCCCAGACAGAGCACATTTCGACATTTCACACGCTGTTCGACGGCGACAATAGAGAGCAGATTATGGCAACTTGCCTGAGTGCGAGTTTGCTCGCGTCTTCACTGTAGCACTCGTCTGTACAAACTCTTCCTCTATCCAGCCCTGTTTTCACTCGCCGGCACGTGGGAAAGACCATGCCAACCGATCTGTTGTTGCCACAGGTAACGACCCTCGACCAGACCGAACTCAGCGTTCGCGCCGAAGCACTCGGCTACGATGGGCTCTGGCTGGGCGAACTCTGGGAGACGAGCTCGGTCGTCCAGCTTACCGACATCGCCGCCCACACCGAGACGGTCGACCTCGGGACGGCGATCCTCAACGTCTTCTCGCGAAGCCCCGCCGTCTTGGCGATGACGGCAGCCACGCTCGACCAGGTCTCCGACGGTCGGTTTCGGCTCGGCGTCGGAACGTCGACGAAGAAGGCCATCGAGGACCTCCACGGCATGGAGTGGGACGACCCCAACCCGGTCCGACGGGCACACGAGACCATCGAACTAACCAGGGCGTTTCTCGGTGACGAGGGGCGTGTGGAGTATGATGGCGACATCTTTTCGGTTCGGGACTTCCCGTCGCTAGACGTCGACGTACCCATCTATCACGCCGCTCTCGGCCGCGCAAATCGGCGCGTCGTCGCACGGCTCTGCGACGGCTGGATTCCTCACAACGTGCCATTCCCCGACCTCGAGGAGGCCTTCGAGTACATCGCCGACCACGCGGCAGAAGCCGGTCGCGATGAGGACATCGATGTCGCGCCGTACGTCCCCGCCGCCGTCAGCAATGATGTCGAGGCGGCTAAGGATGCCATCCGGGGGCACGTTGCCTACTACGTCGGCAACGGTCGGGGCTACGAGCGATCGGTTGCACGTCGATTCCCGGACGAGGCGGCCGCCGTCGCCGAGGCGTGGCGCGAGGGCAACCGCAAGACAGCCATTCGGAACGTCACCGACGAGATGGTCGAGGCGCTCGGTGTCGCGGGAACGCCGGAACAAGCCCGTGAACAGTTTCAGCAGATTTCCGACATCGACTGCATCACCCGACCGTTGGTGACCATCCCGAGCAACGCCGACGAAGGAATGACCGAGCGGACCATCGAAGCGTTGGCACCGTCGAGTTACTGACGACCGCATTCGGCTGAAAGCGAGGTCTCATCGACTCCGTATTTGTATTTGACCCCTCTGCCAGTGTTTGGGAGACCGATTCTCGTGAATCAATTAGAACCCGCGGTTCTGATGATAGCGACTAACTAGTATTCCCCAGGCGTGGGAAGCCTCGCTGACTGCGGCGCCGAAGGTGTCACCTCACCGCATTGCTCAAAACGACCGTCGTGCGTAGAACGGCGTTCCGATTCGATTCGGTATCTTCAATGCCCTCGATACGCGCCGAACGTGGGGGAAAATGCCGGTACTCGGATGCGTCAGTCGCCGTTGACGGCGAGGTTGATGTACGGAAGGACGAACGTTATCAGCGTGTGTTCCGCCTTTCGGAGGTGGTTCGATGCGGTAGTTTTTGTGATTCCCATCTCGTCGGCGAGTTCTTCGAGCGTCACTTCCCGTGGGATTTCGAAATAGCCCTTCTCGACCGCGGTGTTCAGGAACTCGCGTTGTCGCGGTGGAATCGATGCGAACAGTTCCTGCCACTCGGCACGACTCGGCATGACCTCCCGCCGGAAATCCCTGGTGATGCGCTCGACCGACACGCTCCCGAAATCCGAGAGGAGTTCGATGGCCTTTGCCAGTTCGTCGCGGTCACCCAGAAGCAGATTGAAATATTCACAGCCGTTTTCGAGTTTCGTCGGCCCGATGGGGAGATAGCCTTCGTACATGAGCGCCTGGAAGGGCGTGAGTTCGGTGAGACGACCGCGGAGCAATATGGTCGCCGCAAATCGACCTTCGGACGTTTCGTACCGTTCGACGACGTCGATACTGTCGATCATCTCGTGCGACCGAATGACCTCCAGCGTTTCGTCGTAGTCGTTCGTTTCTAGCGCTAGCATTCCGATATACCGGTGGTTACGAAATGTCGATGCGATGAATTCACCGAAGACATCATATTCGGCGATTTGGGCGGTCCAATCGCCGTCGTACCGGACTCGCACCTCGGACGTCAACATCGTACTGAGGACAGCGTGCTGGTTTTATAAGTGTTCTTCGTTACCGCATCGCAATCAGTTGTGCCAGCAGCACGACGAGAAGTGCGCGAGCGGCGGGACGACAATCACGTTCGCCACGGGGCGAGGAGGGTCGCAACCGAGACCGGATCTTGGAGACACCGCTCCGTTTTTTCGATAGCCGACGGCGGTAGCGTCGGTGTGACGAGACGGCGGGCTTTCTCCCGTCGCACGTCGTCGTCGAGGGGTCGTTCCCGTGCACCCGGTGGACGCGTGACGTCGGAGACGTACGTTTCGTCCCCAATGTCGAGTTCGAGGCGAGCGAGACAGTCGCCGGGGAACCGTCCATCGAGCGCCTCATCGACGCGCAGTTCCACGGCGTCGGAAAGCGCCAAGATGTCGGGGTCGGATAGCACGTCCGACGCGTGTTCGGCCTGCGTGAACTGCCCGCGGGTGAGCGCCGCCGCGACCGGGAACGGATAGGAGTACTGTGCTTCTTCCGGTGAATCGGGATGCCGGGTTCGGAGGTGGGTCGCCTCCTCGAAGGTGTGGACCCGAACCGTCTCGACGCTCGTCGGGTCGATAGCGGTCGACTCCGCCAGCGACAACGCGGCTTCGACGCCGGGTTGTACCCACCGGCAACACGGATACGGTTTGAGGTACGCCTCCGTGACGTGATGGACGTCGCCGAACGGGCGACGACGCCGGAATCCACCTCGTCGAAGACCGTCCCGGACCCCGTGAAACCGGACGCGGCGAGTTGGGCCGAGACCGCACCGACGTACGACCCCCATCCGATACCGTCCTTCGTCATGCCGGGGCGTTCGACCCCGCGCATGATGGGCGTCCGGGGAGCGTGATACTCGGCGATTCCGAGCGCGTGAGCGGTTCGCTTTGGCGAAAAATCGCGTAGACGGGCGACGGCCGCGGCGGCACCCACCGCACCCCATGACCCGGTTCCGGTGTACACACCGTCGAGGTGGTGGATCGCCAGTCCGGCCCGGACGCCGATTTCGTAGCCGACGTAGACGGCATCGAGCAACGTCTCGACCGTCGCATCCACGGATTCCGCAGTGGCGAGTGCCGCGGGACCACGACCGCGGCCGGGTGCCCCTTTACCTCCCGATGGCCGTCGTCGATGTCGAGGGCGTTCGCTGCCGTCGCGTTAGCGAGCGTCGCACCTTCCGGCTGTACCCTCGTCCCGCTGCCGTCGAACAGCGTCGCGGTCGATTCGCCGCCGAATCGCTCGACTGCGTACCGGCGGACAATATCGATTCCGTCCTGTCGATACCCCGCCGTCATCGCGGCGAGCGTGTCGAGCACGCGGATTCTGACCGCACGTTCGACCGACGATGGAAGCTCGCGGAGCGTGGCCGAGTGGACGAACGCGACCGTATCGGTCGTGTCTATCGTGTCCACGGTCATCTCAGAGGTAGACGACGACGATTTCGTCCTCGACGGTCACCTCATACGTGTCGACCGGTGGTTCGTCGCCGCTCGAACCGCAGTCACATTCGTCAGGCGTGGACGGACAGTCGGCTTCACGGTCCGCGGATCCCTCGTCGGCCGATTCGACCGTGGCTTCGAACGACCGGGCGCGGACCTTGTGCGGGTTGAACACGGAGCGGCCGGTTTCGATGTCGAACTCCCAGCCGTGCCACGGACAGCGCAGGATGTGGCCGTTGTCCTCCCAATTCACTTCGCCGGTGCGCTCGACGGACGTCGTGCCGGTCACCTTCCCCATACACAGGGGCGCTCGTTGATGTGGACAGTCGTTTTTCAGCGCGTAGTACTCGCCATCGACGTTGAAGACGCCCACCGAAATGCCGTTCAACTCGGTTATCGTTCGTTCTCCGGGTGGCAGCTCCGTCGTTGGACATATCTCGAATCGTTTTTCCATATGTGATACCTCACTTGGTCGGAAGGCTCGCCGGGTCGTCCGGGAGTCCGTAGAGTTCCTGTGCGTTTCCGGCCATCACGCCGGCTTCCATCTCCTCGGGCATCGGCGGAAGCGCGTAAAGCGGCGAATCCGTGTCCCAGTGGGGATAGTCGCTGGCGAACATGACCGTCTCCGAGGCGTTCATCATCTTCAGAATCTGGAGGAGGTGCTCTGAGTCGTCCGGTTCTTCGATTGGCTGGGTGGTGAACCGAACCTGATCTTTGACGTATTCGCTCGGCGGTTTTTCGAGGTACGGGACTTGTGCGCGGAGCGCCTTCCAGTCTTTGTCCATCCGCCAGAGGAAGTGCGGCACCCAACTGAGGCCCCCCTCGATGACGACGAAGTCGAGGTCCGGGAACGACGGCAGGACGCCCTCCGCGACCAGGCTCACGAGTTGGCCCATCGCGTAGGTGCCGAGGAGCGTGTGCCACTCGAAGTAGGTGCGCGGGTACCCCGCTCCGGTCGGCGGTCGGGTGACGCCGTGTCCCTCCGTGTACGGGTGGAGCGCTATCGGAAGCCCCATCTCCTCGGCGGCCTCGTACATTGGCCAGTAGTACTCGTGTCCGTAGGGGAGCTGTGCGGCCATCGGCATCACGACTTGGACGACACGTGGATGCTGTCCAAGATTTCGTATCATCTCCGCCATCCGCTTCGGTTTCTGCGGTGCCGCCAGCAGCGAGCCGACGAACGGTCCGCCCTCCGAAAGCCAGCGGTCGATGGCCCACTTGTTGCTCGCGACGGCGAGTTCGGCCGCGTAGTCGTCGTTCGGAAGAGCGGTGAGGTTCAGGTATGAGTTGCCCGTCAGAATCGCGTAATCGACCCCGAACTCGTCGAGGTGTTGGTCTTTCATCTTCGGGATGTCCGACCCCGGATGGCTCCCGTCGTCCGGGATGGCGTCGCGTCGGGAGAACTCCGCAACGTTGTCGTAGAGGATTTCGGGTGCCTGCAGTCCCCGGTCTTTGTACTGCTCGGGGAGGTACTGGATAACCTCCGACTCGTCTTTCCACCGTTGATGGATGTCACAGTCGATGAGCGTCGGTGCGCCATCGGTAGACCGCTGCGTTCGTCGTCTTGTCATCGATTGGAAGTAGCAACTCGGGAAATCCCGTTATAGGTCAGGGCGAACTTGTAACGGATATATATCCCCTCCCGAATTCGCGGGATCCATAAAAGGCCTTGAGATGTAGGTGCGAAGGGCTACCGTGATGGCGTCGCTTCGAACGACCATGCAACGAGTCCGTACGGGGATGGAACAATGACGACCTCGCGGGTCGCCACGTGCCAGTTCGAGCCGAGTCTTGGCGAGACGGCCACGAACATCGAATCGATAGCGAAACTGGCACGCGGATTGCCGGAGACCGTCGAATTCGCCGTCTTTCCCGAACTCTGCGTAACCGGCTACGACCTCACCGACGTTTCGACCGCCGCCACTCCGGTTCCGGGGCCGATAACGGACCGACTCTCGACCGTCGCGCGCGACTCCGGGGTCGCGCTCGTGGTCGGGCTACCGGAAGCGGACGGAAACTCGGTGTACAACTCGCTCGTGTACGTCGACGAACACGGCGTCGTGGCGACCTATCGAAAACGTCGTCTCTGGGGTGCGGAGGCGGACCATTTCGAGGTGGGAACCGGTCCCGTTACGGTCGAGACGCCGGTCGGCACGCTCGGACTGCTGCTCTGTTACGACCTGAACTTCCCCGAACTGGCGCTCGAATACGGACGCGAGGACTGTGATCTGCTCGCAGTGAGCGCGGCATGGCGACAGTCGTTCGAACGCGATTGGCGGCTCCTGTGTCGCGCACGGGCGCTCGACGGGCCTTGCTACGTCGTGGGGTCGAATCACGTCGGAACGCAGGCCGGTCGTCGGCACGCCGGTGAAAGCTGTATCGCCGGACCGCGCGGCGATATCGTTGCAAAGACGACGGATGGCAACGGGGTCGCTTCTGCGACTGTCTCATTAAGGACGCTCTCGGAAGCGCGCCGAAAGAACCCGGTTCGGGAGAGCAGGGAACAAACGCGGGTGCGGCCGGAGTAGCTATCGGCGATGCTCACTCGTCGTCGGCTTCGGTGGAGTATTTAATAGGCGACCATGTGCGACGAATCGACTAACGCGGTACGCTCCGTCTGATACGGTATGAGCGAGACGATACTGCTCCCCTTGCGTAACTATCGACCGTGGGCACGAGCGGTTGCGAACGTTGCCGCGAACACCGAATCGGGCGACGTCACCGCCCTCCTGCTCCACGTGTTCGACGAGGACGAACTCTCGTCCACCCGTGAGAACATCGATTCGAGCGGGTCGATGACCGCGAACGACCTCGCGGCACGAAAGTCGGGCATCGTGGCGGCGCGTGAAATCCTCCAAGACGCGGGCGTGTCCGTCGAAGTTCGAGGACGGGAACAGGCGGAGACTACGGCGGACAGCATTCTCACCGTCGCCGATGAAGCGGGAGTAGAGCGCCTGTATCTCTACGGACGAAAGCGGAGTCCGACCGGAAAGGCGGTGTTCGGAAGCACGCTTCAGAGGATACTGTTCAACGCCACCGTTCCGGTCACCGTCGTTCCGTCAAACGTCACCGAGTAGGGAGCTATCGTCCCGTCTTATAAATGATGAACTAATACGGGTCAATTATTAGGCCCCTCTTCGCACAAAGACGGAGTATGCCACAGTCAGTCACACGACGAAGGTTCCTCACGGCAGGAGGTGGTCTCACCGCTACTGCCGGTATCGGGGGGCTTTCGGGCTGTCTCACCCTTGCTACCGAACTCGGTGGCGGGTCGGTCAAAGTCAGCTCCAAGCGATTCACCGAACAGGAGGTTCTGGGCTACATCGCGTACGAGGCGCTCTCCGCGAACACAGACTTAAACGTCACCGACCAGGTCGGTCTCGGTGGAACGACGACGAACTTTCGTGCCCTCGACACCGACGAGGTACAGTTGTACTGGGAGTACACCGGGACGGCGTGGCAGACGCTCCCGCCCCAACACGACACGGTTATCTCCGACCCCGAGAAGCTGTACCGAAAGGTGAAAGCGGAGTTCAAGCAGAAACACGGGCTGACGTTTCTTCAGCGTGCACAGCTCAACAACACGTACGTCATCCTGGCGAACCCGGACTGGGCGAAGAAGACGGGCGTCGAGACTCTCTCCGACTTCGCGCAGTTCCTTCAGGACGGCGGTTCGAACCTCACGGTCGCGCTGAACGCCGAGTTCCAGAGTCGGGCCGACGGCTGGCCGGGACTGAGCGAGCATTACGGGTTCGCGGACGACCTCGGAAACGTCACCGTGAACAACATCGGCTCCGGCCTGTTGTATCAGGTCATCGGCAAGGGGTCTGCCGACGTCGGCGTCGGCTTCAACACCGACCCCCGAATCCTCCAGTTCGGTCTCCGCGTACTCACCGACGACAAGGGATATTTCCCGGTCTACAACGCGGCTCCGTTGGTGGACAGCGAGACGTTGGAGAACCACCCGTCGATTCGATCTCTCCTGAATGCGGCCAGCGACGGGCTCACGACCGATGTGATGCGACGCCTCAACAAGCAGGTGGCCATCGAGAAGAAGAACCCACAGACGGTCGCGAAAGAGTATCTGCAGCGAAAGGAGGTCATCTAAAATCGATGTTCGAAAGTCACCTCGCACTCTCGAACGCGGTCACA
>NZ_MEIH01000333.1:0-21781 GCF_001723155.1 Haladaptatus sp. W1 | reverse complement strand
TCGGCCATCGAGTTCGCCATTTTCAAGTCGTGAGTAAGAATTTGGCACGTATAAGGATTTTGCATGGTTTGTACAAAACTACTTGTTCGCCCCGAAGGTCAGTCGGAGGTCGACACGCTCGGCGACTCGCGCTCCCGAAGGTTGACGAGTGCGCTGTAGACGACCGCCGCGGCGACGACCACCGCGGAGCCGAAGATGAGCACCAGGCTGATCTGGTCGAGGAGGTGGATGCCCAGCGCGTCTCCGACTCGGTTGCTCGCGACGGCGACGCTGCCCGCGAGGAGCATCGCGGCGAAGTAGCCTTTGATGTCGTCCTCGTCGGTCAGGTTCGTTGCCGCTGCACCGATGCGTGCTCCGAGCGCGCTTCCCGCCAAGAGCGGAGCGACGACGGCGAGTTCGACGGCCCCGTTCTGGGCGTAGGAGAACGCGCCGAAACCACCGGAGACGGTGATCTGGAGCACGTCAGTCCCGACTGCCACGACGGTGGGAACGCCGAGGACGTACACCATCGCGGGCATCAGGAGGAAGCCGCCACCGACGCCGAGGAAGCCGGACAGGATGCCGACGAACAGCGCGATGCCCAGCGTGAGCCAGACCGAAATCTCCACGCCACCGCTGATGGAAACCATCGGAGGAATCTGGAGCACCTCGAAGCGCTCCGGGAGCGACGATGCGCCGTCGTCGTCACTGCCACGCGAGTCGCGGAACGTGAAGAGGCCGACCGTGGCCAACAGGAGGACGTAGGCGGTCCCCACAACGATGTCAGCCATGCCGGTCGCTTCGAGCCACAACACGACGTATTCCCCGACCTTGATACCACTCGTCATGCCGACGATGAACATCAGCGCGAGTTTGTAATCGACCTGTCCGAGGTTACGGTGTCGGAGCGCGGCGATGACCGATGTGCCGAACACGAACGCCAGTCCGCTTCCGACCGCGACCTTCGCCGGGTATCCGAACACCAGCAACGCGGGCGTGACGAGGAACGACCCGCCCATCCCGAAGAATCCGAACAGGATTCCGATGACCAGTCCGAACCCGATGAACAGGGCAATGAGGAGTGGCTCCACGATTACTCACCCGTAAGCGCGTCGATAACGTTCGAACTCACCATCTGCACGACGACACCGTATCCGGCATAGAGGACGACTGCCTCCCCGAGAACGGCACCGACCGTCGTGGCTGCTCCGAGTCCACTCAATTCGATTCCGAACATGCTCATCGACCTCGCTTTCGTACTGACCGCGGTTTTGTGCGAATCATACTTTTCTACTCACTACAGCCTATCCGCTCACAGGTCTTAATAGTTTTGTGAATATTGTGCAATACAATCTGCCTCGGTCGAAACCGGATATCGGCATGTATCAGGCCCCTATTGCGGTAACGTGTCGTTTTTGAGCAACATTTTATCCTCTTCCTCCATCTTGGAAAATATCGATGCGGCTCGAAAATATCGGCGAAACCATCCCTAGTGATTTGCAATAGAAATACAATATTGTTAAATGGGTCAGTACCGTGTCCGCGGTTCCACGACGGCGTAGTCGAACCGACGACTGCGGTGCTGTCGCTGACATCGGTTCGTTACCCGACCAAAAATCGCACTGTGTGCCGAGGTCGGGTCAGTTCGTCGACGGCCGACCGGAAACCGACTGTCCCCTGAGTACCCGCACGGAGCTGTAGATGATGGCCCCGCTGACGAGAATCGCCGCTCCGAAAATGAGGACCATGCTCACCGTTTTGAGCGCGGCGATGCCGGTCATGGCGCTCAGTTTCTTGCTTGCGACGGCGACGCTGCCCGCGAGGAGCATCGCGGCGAAGTAGCCCTTGATGTCGTCCCCGTCTATCAGTTCGGTCGCGGCCGCGCCGATGCGCGCCCCGAGCGCGCTCCCGAGGAGCAACGACGCGACAACGGGGACGTTGACGGCACCTTCCTGTGCATAGACGAACGCGCCGAAGCTGCCGGGAATCGTTATCTGAAGCACGCTAGTTCCGATGGCAACCTCGGCCGGAACGCCGAAGCCGTAGAGCATCGTCGGCATGAGGAGGAAGCCGCCGCCGACGCCGAGGAAGCCGGACAGGATACCGATACCGAGTCCGATGCCGAGCGTCACCCAGAGCGAGACGGTCGTTCCGCCCGTGAACGTCAGCATCGGCGGGATGCGGACCCGTTCGAGAGCGTTCGAGAGGTCCAACGTGTCGCCGTCGTCCGACTCGCTCTGCATCGAATCTCGGAGCGTCTGCAGGCCGACGACGACGAGGAGGCCGACGTACGCGACGCTGATGACGATATCGGACAAGCCCGCTCGTTCCAACAGGAGAACCGCCCGTTTGCCGATCTCGATACCGACCGTCATCCCGGTGATTATCAGCGCCGCGAGTTTGTAATCGACCTGTCCGAGGTCGCGGTGCCGAAGCGCACCGATGACGGCAGTGCCGAAGACGAATGCTAATCCGCTTCCGACCGCGACCTTTGCCGGATATCCCAACACCAGCAACGCGGGCGTGACGAGGAACGACCCGCCCATCCCGAAGAATCCGAACAGGATTCCGATGATGAGACCGAAGCCGACGAAGAGGAGAACGAGGAGGAGGCTCATACCGAGAACCTCCATCGTCATTCACCTCGGATGGCGTTCACGACGACCGAGGCGAGGGCACCGGTGGCGACGCCGTACCCGGCGTACAGCACCAACGCCTCGCTGAACACGAGTCCGACGATAGCCGCCGCATGGAGGTTCCCGCTGAGCGATTCTATTCCGAACATGGATATCGATCCGTCGTGCATCGACTGGGTAGTTGTGTACGTTTCATACTATGTCGCTTGGCCGTGGATTAGCCACAATTGCTTTTAATAGTTTTGGGTCTAGCGGGCAATACTATTCCCATATGTTATCCGGCGCTAATCCGTCACATCGTCCCCTACGGCAGATTTCGCCCTCGAACTCGGATCACACCTTCGGAGAATTGATTCAGCGACTCTTCGCTGTCGAACGCGTTACTCGACGGTGCCGACGCTGCCGGGGAAGTTTCGACGATGGTTTTTCACATCAAAAACACGACCGCGCTCCGTCACGAAACGAGTACCGCAGCCGAACGTGAAATCAGTCCGCTTCCGACGACACGGGTCGGTCGCTCACGCTGTGTTTCCGCCAGAGCCCCTGCGCGTACGCACCGGCGAACATGCCGCCGATAGCGAACAGGATGGGGTAGTTACCGATTCCGAGGCTCGCGTATGCCGCACCGGGACAGATTCCGGAGAGGCCCCAACCGACGCCGAAGATACCGCCGCCGATGAGGACGTTCCGGTCGAACGATTTCAGCCTTCGGGTGTACGCCTTTCCGGTCAAGGGTGCTCGACCGGACGAGCGGCTTGCAACCGCGAAGGTCACCCCGGTGACGACCGCCGCACCGCCCATGACGAACAGGAGGCCGAAATCCTCGAACTGCAGGAAGTTGAGCACGACCTCGGGTCGGGCCATGTGACTGAAGCCCAGCCCGAAACCGAATATCAACCCGCCGACGACGATGAGGACGTTGAAGAGGGGTCCTCGGCTCTTCGATTCTCCGCTCATGGCGACACCCCCAAGGCCTGCACTAGTTGTGCGACGCCGATGGCGACTGCCATGAACGTCACGACGTTGCTGATGGACGTGAACGACGCGGAGCCGACGCCACAGACCCCGTGGCCGGACGTACATCCCTTTCCGATACGGGTGCCGACGCCGACGAGGAAACCGCCGCCGAGGAGCCGCCACCACTGGACGTCCGTCGTCCAGAACTGGCCGTTGAACGCGAGTTGGTAGATGGCCGCTCCGCCGACGATGCCCAGCGTGAACAACACACGCCAGTCACGGGACGCGACGTATTTCGGTTTCTGAAACCGGGGCACGTCGGAGACGTAGGACAGTGTAGACTCCAAAAACGTGCTCGCCCCGGCGATGATTCCGGTTCCGAGGTAGATGACGGCGACGCCGAGCCCGATGAACATTCCACCGATGGCGTACCGTCCGATTCCGTTCGGGAACAGGTTCGTAAATGCAAATGCTGGTACTAAATCCATTGTTTTCCTCCTGCCACGTCAGTCGCTCGTGAGTGAATCCTGACTCGCGGCACAGTTGTTCGGCCCGAGTTCGAGCTCGAACGCTTCTTCGTCGTCTGCGTGTCGTTGCCCCAAGTTCGTTGCGATGATATCCTCGTAGTTTGCCGGACGTGGCGGCATGTCCGAGAGGATGAACTCGACGAACTCGTCTTTCTCCATCGAGAGCACATCCATCGACTCGTGCAGGTCGCCGACGGTTGCGGTGTACGTGCCGTCATCGGCGGTCGTCGCCGCATCGCTGAAGTGTGCGGGTGCGACGACGGTGTCGTCCGGGAGCGACAACACCCGTTCCTGCAGCGTCTCGTAGAGCATCGCGGCGGCGTCGGGTGCGCCGTCGTCACCTTCTTCGAGGTCGGGACGGGCCACGCTCTCGGTGAACAGGCCGTCTCCCGTGAACAGGACGCCGCCCACGCGGTACGAGGTCATTCCCGTCGTGTGGCCGGGCGTGTGGATGACTTCGATTTCCGTTTCGCCCAGCGGGAGGGTTTCGCCGTCCTCGACCGCTCGATAGGACTCGTCGTAGTCGATGCCGCGCGCCTCCGCAGATGCGGGGACGACGGCTTCGGTGTCGTCGTCCGCGACGGTTCGGACGCCGCTCACGTGGTCCGCGTGGACGTGCGTGTCGATGGCGTAGCGGAGGTCGGCATCGTATTCGTTCGCGTTCGCGGCGTACTCCTCGTCGAACGCTCGGAGGGGGTCGATGACCGCCGCTTCGTCGCCCGAAACGACGAGATAAGAGAGACAGCCACTCGACGGTCGCTGATACTGGATAACCGCGGTGTCCTCGTCATCGCCTTCGATCTCTTTTCGTTCGAGGACGCGTGCCCATCCCTTCATCCCGTCTTCGAGGTGGTTCACTTCGTAGTCCCGCTCGGCGAACATACCGGCGATGTACTCGCTCGACCCGCCCTTCGCACAGAGGACGGTCACGTCCTCGTCCTCGGGAACTGGTTCGAACAGTTCGTCGTCCGGGTCGTCCAGGTATTCGAAGTAGGGAACGTTGATGGTCTCGACGTTCTCCCCGTCGATATGCCACTTCTCGTACTCGCCCGTCGCTCGGACGTCGAGAATGGTAACCGACTCCCCCGCGTCGATTTTCTCGTATAGCTCGTCGGGGGTCACCGATTCCACTTCGGCGTCCGGCGATGGAAACGCTGCGTCGCTCATGCTGTATCAACTGGTATCGGCTACAGCTACAAAAGCGTTCGTATAGTATTCCACAAATCATACAATACAGTGTTGGATTGAAATCGGAAAAGCCTCACACGAGCGCACTATAGACACTATAATTAATTCGCTCGTGGATGCTATCCACAATAACCAACACACTTTTAATGGTGTATCCGATATTGTTCGATACGTCCAATACAGGAGATTCACACGATGAGTACGGAATTCGATATCACTGAGACCCTAGATGTACAAGGATTGAACTGCCCGATGCCGGTCGTGAAGACGAAACAGGCCACGGACTCGCTCGCCGAGGGCGAGGTGCTCGAAGTCGTCGCAACCGACCCGGGAAGCATGAGCGACCTCAAGGGATGGGCCGACACGACCGACGGCGTCGAAATGCTCGACCAAGAGGAAGACGAGGAGGGCGGCGAAGCGGTCTACCGGCACTTCGTTCGGAAGACGGAATAATCATGAGTACAGACACGACTAACTCCGGTGACGCCGTGGACGCGGCGAACTCCGACGCCGACCTCGCCGCCCGTATCGAGGAGTTGGAGGCGGAGTTGGCCGACCTGAAAGCGGACGACGACGACGGACAGAAGAAGATGACCATCATCGCCACGAAAGGCACGTTGGACATGGCGTACCCGCCGCTCATCCTCGCCAGCACCGCGGCCGCCTTCGGATGGGACGTCGTCGTCTTCCACACGTTCTGGGGACTCGACATCCTGCACGAGAAGAAGTCGAAGAACCTCAAACTCAGCGCGGTCGGCAACCCGAGCATGCCGATGCCGAACGCGATGGCCGCACTCCCCGGTATGGACTCCATGGCGACGAAGATGATGGAGCGCAAAATCGAAGAGAACGGGACGGCCACCATCGAGGAACTCATCGACGTCTCGATAGATACCGGCGTCGAACTGCAGGCCTGCCAGATGACCATCGACCTGATGGACTACGACGAGAACGACTTCTACGACGGCGTCGTCACCGGCGTCGGGGCCGCAACCGCCCTCGAACACATGGCCGAGTCCGACGTGCAACTGTTGGTCTGAGCGGCAGTAATTTTCCCCCGGACACGCCGATTTTCAGAACACGGGTTCGGTAACGACCGAATACTCATACGCCTCGCTCCCGAACGCTAGTCAGCGCCCGCAGCGGGCACATGGGGAGGGGACAATGAGTAGTGATACACATCCACCTCGACGGAGACAGGGGGCGACGGAGCGGGAGATGGTCGAACCGACCAGTCGTGAACAGGGAAAGGAGGAACTGCCGGGGCGGTTCGATTCGAAACTCCGAGAGGCGCTCGGCACCTCGCCGTTCATTCTCACGAAGTTCGACGCGTTCATGAACTGGGTTCGTGGGTCGTCGATGTTCATGCTGCAGTTCGGCATCGCCTGCTGTAGCATCGAGATGATGCACACCTACGCGGTCAAACACGACTTGGACCGTTTCGGGGCGGGGGTGCCCCGCGCGTCGCCGCGACAGGCCGACGTCATCATCGTGCCGGGAACCATCGTCTCGAAGTTCGCGCCGCGGATGAAGCGCGTCTACGACCAGATGCCCGAACCCAAGTTCGTCGTCAGCATGGGGTCGTGTACCTGTTCCGGCGGGCCGTTCCAGCAGGGCTACAACGTCATCAAAGGTGCCGAGGAGGTCATCCCGGTAGACATCCACGTTCCGGGGTGTCCGCCGCGCCCCGAGGCGCTCATCTACGGTATCGCCAAACTGCAGGAGCGAATCGCCCACGGCGAGGCGAGTCCGGTCGTCGTCAAACCGTACGAACTGGAGCGGTTCGGCGACTTGGAACGCGACGAGTTGGTGCAGTCGCTCACGGACGAAATCGACGAGGACACGCTCGTCATGCGCTACAACTGGGTTGATTCGCCGTGAGTTCGCAACGAGAAGAACGCCTTCCGGCGGTGCAGGAATTGGAGGCGGACGAACTGGCCGAACTCCTCGGCGACCTCGCCATCGGCCGCGACGACCACTTGAACGCGCCGGGATTCGTCGTTCGGCCCGACGAAGTGCAGGCCGCCTTGACGACGCTCCGGGACGAGGCCGGGTTCGACCACCTCTCGTGTCTGTCGGCCCAGCAGTACGAGGACCGCTTCGAGAGCATCTATCACTTGAAAAAGTACGCCGACCCAACCCAAGAGGTGAGTATCGTCGTCCCCACGCCGACCGACGCGCCCGTGAGCCAGACCGCGGAACCCGTCTACAGAACCGCGGAGTGGCACGAGCGTGAGGCCTACGACCTCGTGGGTATCGAGTACGAGGGGCACCCCGACTTGCGCCGGATTCTCCTTCCGCAGGCGTGGAAGGGCCACCCGCTTTCCCTCGACTACGACCAGGACCGTCCGCAAATCGTCACGCTGGAGGCCCACAGAAACCCGATAAAACACGACGAGTACGCGGACAACGCCGACACGATGTTTCTCAACATCGGGCCGCACCACCCGGCGACCCACGGCGTCCTCCACATCGAAACCGTCCTCGACGGCGAGCAGGTGCTGGACGTTCGCCCCGACATCGGCTACCTCCACCGCTGCGAGGAGCAGATGGCGCAATCGGGAAAATACCGGCACGAAATCATGCCGTACCCCGACCGCTGGGATTACACCGCGAACATGACCAACGAGTGGGCGTACGCGCGGGCGGCCGAGGACCTCGCGGACATCGACGTGCCGGAGTACGCTCAAATCCTCCGGACGCTCGGCGTCGAACTCTCGCGCATGACCGGCCACTTCCTCGCGCTCGGGACCTTCGCGCTCGACGTGTACGGCGACTTCACCGCCATCTTCCAGTACGCGTTCCGGGACCGCGAAATCGTCCAGAACATCCTGGAGGACCTGACCGGCCAGCGCATGATGTACAACTACTTCCGCCTCGGCGGGGTCATCTGGGACGTTCCGGAGCCGCGGCGGGAGTTCTTCGACAAGACGCTCGATTTCATCGACGGCCTCCCGGCGACGATGGAGGAGTATCACGACCTCCTCACGAGCAACGAGATATTCCAACTCCGTTGCGTCGATACCGGCATCCTCGAACCCGACGTGGCGAAACAGTACGGCGTCACCGGACCGGTCGCCCGCGGGTCGGGCATCGACTACGACCTGCGCCGCGACGACCCCTACGGTTACTACGACCAACTCGACTGGGACGTCGTAACCGAGGACGGCTGTGACAACTACGCTCGTGTCCTCGTCCGACTCCGGGAGGTCGAGCAGTCGGCCAGAATCGTCGAGCAGTGCGTCGAACTGCTCGACGACTGGCCCGAGGAGGAGCGCACCCTGCAGTCGAACGTCCCCCGGACGCTCAAACCGCCGATGGACGCGGAGACGTACCGCGCGGTGGAAGGCGCGAAGGGCGAACTCGGCGTCTACATCCGCTCGGACAACACCGACAGCCCCGCGCGGTTCAAGATTCGAAGCCCGTGTTTCCACAACCTCTCGGCCCTGCCGGAGATGTCGGAAGGCGAGTTGGTGCCGGACCTAATTGCGTCACTCGGGAGTCTCGATATCGTGTTGGGAGAGGTGGGGGGACTCGCTGACGCACCTCGGCTGGACGAAGGACATCCTTTCGGGCGCGATGCCCACCTACGACCTGCTCTACCCCGGGACGCACACAATAGCCATCGTCGTTCACGAAGCGACGGGGGTTCCGCTCGCGCGAGCCATGCTCGTGATGGTCTCCGCGTTCGTCCTCGTCTACCTGCTGTTCGTTCCCTTGGGCGTGAGCGTCGTGGTGGACGACGACCGGTCGGTCACCTACGCGGCGCTCGCCGGGTTCCTGTTGCTCCCGATAAACGCCATCAGCGTCTTCGTCATGCCCCACCCGACCTCGCAAGCGATACTGTTCCTCCCGCTGGTCATCTACCTCGTGGCGAAGTACGTCACCGCGACGAACCCGCGGGGAGTCCCGCTGTTCGGAACCGCGGCCGGAGCGCTCCTCGCGCTGTCCTCGCTCGCCATCGTCTTCGTCCATCCACAGCAGGCCGCCAACGTCATCCTGCTGTTCGGCGGGGTCGTCTTCGTGCAGTTCCTGTACCGACTGTTCCACGACGAACACGCCATCGCTCGACATCGCCCGCTGTACGCACAGACGTTCTTCCTCACGGCGATGTTCCTCGCGTGGTCCCCGTTCCATCAGCGCTCGGGCGGGGCGGTGAAGGCGCTCATCAGCAGCCTCCTCTCGGACCCGACCGCGGGTGCCGACTCCGCCCACGCGGCCGCGAGCCTCTCGCAACTCGGCGGCAGCATCAAACTGCTGTTCCTGAAGCTCTTTCTCGTTAGCTTCGTCTTCCTCGTCATCGCCGGGTTCTTCATGCTCGGCGGGTTGCTCAACCGCGTCCGCGGGACCGACGCCAGCGCGTTCAGCAAGTACATTGCCGTCGGTACCTTCCCGCTGGGCATCCTCTTCGTGGCCTTCTTGGCCGCCAGTTACGGCCAGTTCCACTTCCGCGTCCTTGGGTTCATCATGGTTCCAATCACCATGCTCGGCGGCGTCGCGTTCGCCCGCGGCGTGGGCGCGCTCGGGACCAAACTTCCGGTGCGCCCCGACGGGGCGCTCGGCGCGGTCGCGGCGGTGCTGTTCGCGGTCATGCTCGTCCTCTCGTTGCTGACCATCTTCCACTCGCCGTACATGTACCAGCCGTCCGGGCAGGTATCGGACGGCGAGATGACGGGCTTTTCGGCGGCGATATCCCACCGCGGAGACGCGACGTTCACGGGGCTTCGAGCGCCGGGTGAACGGTACTCCGACGCGATCCTCGGGTTCGAGCGGAGCCGGGACGCCGAGTTCCGTGGAGAGGGGATATACGGCAACTACAACGCCACCGAGGAGAACTTCACCGCCGCTCGACTGAAGCGGGTCTTCGACGGCCCGCGCTATCTGCCGGTGACACAGGCAGCACGGGAGCGCGAATTGGCCGTCTATCACGGGCTTCGGTTCCCAAAGAAGGGGTTCCGAACGTTGGAGAGTCGCCCCGGCGTGAACCGGGTGCAGTCAGGCGGCGGGTTCGACCTCTACTACATCCGATGACGAACCGACGACACCAGACGCACCGACGAGACCACGGAGGCAGCCGATAATGGACGCAAAATCATTCGCACGCGGTTTCAAGGCAACGCTGGGCGCTCGAACGATTCACATCGCCTCGAACGGATTGCTGGTGCTGGTCCTCACCCGATTCCTGCTCACTCCCACCGAGTACGGTATCCTCGGCAGCGCGCTCGCGGTGTTCGGGGTCGCGGGGCTGTTCGCCGACCTCGGCACCTCGAAGTCGGCGGCCCGGTACGTCACCGAATACCGCGAGAACGACCCGGGACAGGTGCCCTACGTCCTTCGTGCCGCCCTTCGATACCGACTCGCCGCCGTCGTCATCGTGGCCGCGGCGTTCACCCTCTTTTCCGGGACCATCGCCCACCTCGTCAACCAACCCGACCTCGCGCCGCTGATGACCTTCGGCGGGGCGTACATCGCGTTCTATTCCCTCTCGACGTTCGCCGTCGTCGTGTTCCAAGGGTTCAACAAGGTGACGTGGAGCGCCGTGACGCGGGCGACCGGAAGCGCGAGCCTCATCGTCTTCGTCGTCGTCGGCGTCCTCGTCTTCGGCGGCGCTGGCGGGGCGCTCCTCGGCTACGTCGTGAGCTACGGACTGGCGACGGTCGTCGGACTTGGGGTCCTCTACTGGAAGTTTTACGCGACAATCGACAGCGCTGACGCGCCCGAGGACGGACTCTCGCGGCGCGTCCTCCGGTACAGCGTTCCGCTCACGGCGACCCAGGGCGCGAACGTCCTCGACAAGCGCATCGACACCATCCTCGTCGGAGCCATCGTCGGACCGGTCGCGGTCAGCTACTACTACCTCGCCAAGAACATCGCCACGTTCATTCAGGCACCCGCGGCCTCCCTCGGGTTCACCATCTCGCCGACTTACGGCGAGCAGAAGGCGGAGGACGCACGGAGCGCCGCCGCGCGGCTCTACGAGACGACGTTCCGGCACACGCTCCTCCTCTACGTCCCCGCCGCCGCCGGACTGGTGCTCGTCGCCGGACCCGCGGTGACGCTGGTGTTCGGCGATAAGTACGCCGGGGCAGTCCCCGTCGTGCAGGTATTCTCGGGCTACGTCGTCCTCGAAGCGGTGACCCTGATCACCAGCGACGCGCTGGACTACCTCGGGAGGGCGCGGGAGCGGGCGTGGGCCAAGGGTGCGACCTCGGCGGCGAACTTCGCGCTCAACCTGGTCCTCATCCCCTCGCTCGGCGCGGTCGGCGCGGCGTGGGCCACCGTCGCCACCCACTCGGTGTACGTGCTGGTCAACCTCTACGTCGTGCACCACGAACTCGACCTGTCGGTTTCGCGCCTGCTCCGCCACGTCGCGTTCGTCTTCGGTATCACGCTCGCCATGTCCGCCGTCGTCTTCGCCGCCCTCCCGTTCGTCTCCGGCCCGCTCTCGCTCGTCGCCGTCGTGCTGCTCGGCGGGGCGGTCTGGGCCGGACTCGCAACCGTGAGCGGCCTGCTCGACCTCCGCCGCGTCGTCGCCGTGTTGTCGTGAGCGACCGTCACAGCCGACTCTTTTCGTCCCGTTCGGTCGGTCGCCCGTACTAGTTTCGACGAAGGCTCGACCGCTCGACGAAGGGGCAACTGGCCAGCTTTGCTCCCGCCGAGGCTCCCACCGAAGCCGATGGCGTCCCGGGCGAGGACGAAGGTACGATGGTGGACCGGGCGGCGGGCGAGTTTACAGACTCGCCCGCCGCTTACGTCCCCGCGAACGAAGTGAGCGGGAGTCGGGAGTGTGGGTGTCGGCACCGACAGCACTGGCTGAGGAACGGGAACCGGAGAACCGGAGGCTGAAACCGGACGGCGGTGAGCGACGGTGACGCTCCGCGTCACCGGAGCGGTCGCCTTCAGCGGTCGTCGCCGCGTCGAGCTAGTCGCCACCGTGCTCCCGTTTCGTTCGACCGAGCGGTTTCGCTCCCGGGACGCCGCGCAAAACAGGAAATAGTACCATTTAGTACTTTTTAGTTGTAATCAGTGTCTCACGTTGGCATTCAGTAGAATACGAGACGGGAACAGTATTTCACAGTGTACCCATCACGTCGAGGTAGGTGTTGGGGCTGTGATTCGTCTGGTTTGCGTCCTCGCGTTCGCTTTTTCTCCTTGCGTCTGCTCGTCGCAAAAACGGAAGGGGCGGGATTCGAACCGAAGCCAACGGTTCCTGCTCGTCTCACTGACGTTCGACGTGCGCGGGCGTGCCGCTGGCAGGATTCGAATCCGTATTCGTTTTTTCTCGTCACGTCCGTTCCTCGCAAAAGCGGAAGGGGCGGGATTCGAACCACGCGAAGCCTATCAAGCTCCCACCGACGAGTCGGTGGTGCTCTACCACTGAGCCACCCTTCCACACTCCTTACGAGGAGCGAGAGTAACTTTGTTATGGCGTCCCTGAACCGCTGGAAAGACGTCGATCAGACCGTCGGTCCTTCGACCAGTTCGGTGAGGCCGTCTGACAACGAGACGGTCGGTTCGTAGCCGAGCGCGGTTCTCGCCTTCGTTATGTCCGCCCTGCTGTGGTCGATGTCGCCCGGTCTGGGGTCGGTGTGAACGATATCCGAGGAGGAGTCGGTGACCGAACGAACCGTCTCGGCGAGCTCTCGAATCGTAACGCTCTCTCCGGTACCGACGTTGAACGCTTCGCCGGTCCGGTCGGTCGTGGCGGCGCGGCAGTTCGCCTGCACCACGTCGTCCACGTGGACGAAATCGCGGGTTTGGGTGCCGTCGCCTTGGATGGTGATGTCCTCGCCCCGGCGCGCTTGGTCGAGGAACGTTCGGACGACCGCGCTGTACTCCGGGTTCTGGCGCGGGCCGTAGACGTTGAAGTAGCGGAGCGTGACCGTCTCAATCCCGTAGAGATCCGAAAATCGGCGGGCATACTGGTCGGCGGTCAACTTGTCGATGCCGTACGGCGAGGTTGGGCGCTTGTGCTCGGATTCGACGACCGGAACGGCGTCGGGGTGGCCGTACACCGCGGCGCTGGAGGCGAGGACGACGCGTGCATCCTCGCGCAGGGCGCGGTCGAGGACGACCAGGGAACCGTTTCCGGTGACGGCGTGGCTTCGAAGCGGGTGTTCGACCGACCGGGAGACGCTGACCATCGCGGCCTCGTGAAAGACGATATCGACGTCGGCCATCGCTTCGCCGACGGCTTCCGGGTCGCGGACGTCGCCCTCGATGAGCGTGGCATCCGCCGGGACGTTGTCGCGCTTTCCGGTGGAGAAATCGTCGAGGATTCGAACGTCGTTGTCGCGTGCGAGGGACTCGGCGAGGTGACTGCCGACGAAGCCCGCACCGCCCGTAATGAGAATCGTTCGGTCGCGTGGTGCCGTTCGAGGTGTCGAAGCGGAACCCTCGGTCATTCCATATACCCCAGTCCGCGGAGTCTGTCCTCCACGTCGTCGAAGTCCGCTTCGACGGCATCTGAGGACTCGGAATCGCCGTAATCACGCTGTGAAACGGCGCGGTGACCGGGTTTCGACCGCGAGTGGAATATCTCCTTCAGGACGCGACCGTCGGCGTCCGACGGAACCGCTTCGTCGAGGGAGTGAAGAAGCGTCGGCGCCACGTCCGCGACGGTCGCGTCGGTAGGCGTCGATTCGGCCTCGACGCTCGCTCCCCACGCGAAGAAGATTCCCTCGGGACGGTGGCTGGCAACTTTGCTGCCACTGTCGGAGAACACCGAGCGCGTCAGCGACACCGCCGTCTCGTACTCCTCGTTGCCTTTCACCACGAGGTCTGGCGAGTAGGGGTCGGTCGGGAACAGTTCGTCGCCGTCGTAGACGTTCAACGCCTCCTCGTCCGTTTCGGGGTCGGTCAACCCCTCGAACAACGAACGGAGGTCCTCCTTGAGCGCGGGAACGTCCGATGGCGAGACGACGCCGGGGTCGAACCGCATGGTGTCGTTGACGTAGACGTTACCCGACCCGTGAGCGAACGCGACCGTCTCGCTGAAATCGACGTCGTAGAGGTTGTGGTCGCCGGGAACGTGGCCGGCGACCGAATCGACCAGTTGCCGCGGTAGGTGTTCGATGAGCGTCTTCTCGTTGATGCCGAGGCGAGAGATCAACCCCTCGATGCGGTCCTTCGTCAACCCGACTTTGGCGAGTGTCCCCCGCGTTCCGTCGCCGCTCTTCCGCGTCAGCAGGTTCTCGCGTTCGAGGAGCGTGTTGAGGAAGACGAACCGCGAAATCGGTCCGAAGCCGTGGTCGGAGACGACGAACAACACCGCATCGCGGGATTCGAGGTACTCCATCACCTCGCCGAGGATGGCGTCGAGTTCGCGGTAGTGTTCGAGGAGCACGTCGTCCTCCCAAATGAGGTGCTGGAGGCGGTCCGGCGCGGTGTAGACGAAAAAGAACAGCCGCCAGTCTTCCTCCATCAGCCGTCGCATCAGGGTCCGCCGCGTGTCGAGCAGTTTCGACAGTTCCTCGCGGAACTCGTCGGGGCGGTCGCGGTACTCGTCCCACGACAGTCCGATTCGATAGTCGGAGATGGTGTCTTTGATTTCGTCCGCGAGTTCAGGCGGGTGGGTAAATCCGTCGTCCATCTCCGGCGTCATCATCCCCGTGACGAGCGACCCGTCGATGTCGCTCGCTGGGTAGGTCATCGGAACGTTGCCGACGACGGCGGGCGAGATGATGTCCCAGAGCTCCGGCCGACGAACGTCCGCGCTGGTGTTCATTCGATGGGTGTACCCCTTCTCCAGATGCTGAAAGCCGTACAGCCCGTGCTTGTCGGGCCATACACCCGTGGCGATCGTCGGCCACGCGAGCGGCGTCGCGTCCGGTGTCGTGCTCGTGAGCGGTCCGGCGGCCCCCTCTTCGAGCAACCGTGCGAAGTTCGGTAGCTTTCCTTCCCCTGTCCATCGCCGAATCAAATCCCATGGGACGCCGTCCAGTCCGAGGACGAACGCCCGCTCCGGGCTCGCAGTTTCCATCGACATAGGTTATCGTTGCCGGGGCAGATGCCTGCCCGTGGCTCTCTCGGATTCACCACCGGGATTCGCTTTGTTATGGGCCGATTTCAGGAGTTCCGGCTCGGTCTACTCGAAATTTTCTTCGCCGATTCGTCGGGATGGGTGTGTGTGACTGGCCGCCGGATGCGAACAACGAACGACGTTCGAAACCACCGCATTGGGGGCGGCGAACGAAGCGGGCCGCGACTGAACCTGCTCCCGAAAAACGGGTCGGTGTCGGTAGCGTCAGCCACATCCGCGCCGTCCCGGCCGACGCGCCGCTGGGAAGCCGTGAAAACGAATCCGCGAAAAGCGAAACCGCCGACGGTCCCTCGAAAACGAACCCACCGAACGGTTACCGCGGACCGATGGGCGTCCGTGTCGTCGCGGGGTCGACGCCGCGAATCTCACCGGCAACGTCCCCCATCGTCCGGACTTGCAGTCTGGCCTCGTCGCGCCGGGCGGCGAGGTGTTCGAGGATAGTTCGCAACCGCTCGAAATCCCGCTCCTCCGTGAAGTTGTTCGGGTGCATCCAGAGGTGGAAAATCCCGTCCTCGGCGTCGGCGGCGCGGTCGATGCCCCGTTTGGCCGACCGGACGAGCGGGTCGTCCCAGAGCCGTTCCGTGACGGTCCGAACCCGTCCCTCGTAGCCGAACAGGAACATCGACGCGGGGATGTTCACCAGTCCGTACTCGTCCACCTCGGGGTCGACCAGCGGCGGGTTCGTCTTGCTCACGGTCAGGTCGATGAGCTTACCCAGCGAATCGAAGCGCGACCCGTCGTACCAGAGTTCCGGTCGTTCGCCGCGGTAGCAGGTGAAGCCGTAGGCGGCGAGCACGTCCCGGTGGCCGATGTTGTTCCGCGGAAAGACGAACGATTCGAGGGTGTGGCCGGCGTCGTCCGCCACCTCCAACCCCGTCCGTGCTTCCGCGACGGCCACCTCGCGGTCGGTTTCCTCGTCACCGAACTCGACGTGGGAGAACGTATGGCAGCCGATTTCGTGGTTCGCGTCGGCATCGACGATGGAATCGACGAGTCCGTCGCCGAACCAGAGCGGGTGTTGTGCCGCAACGCCGCCGGGGTCGCCGTCGAACCAGTCGCCGGTCGACGTCGGATGGCCCGCGTGTGTGCCGTCACACGAGTCGAGAAAGAGATGTCCAACGACGGCCCACGTGGCCGGGACGTTGAACTCGTCGAACAGTGCGAGGAGCCGCGACCACGATGTGCGAGCGCTCTCGACGTGTTCGGGTACCTCTTCGAAGTCGTGATACCCCCATGCGAGTTCGGCGTCGAGAGAGAGGACGACGGCGTTCATATGTGTCGAAAATGCGGTCGGACTGCGATTAAACCGCGCCGACCGTTCAGTTTCGTTCTGGTGGGTAAGCGAGGATTACCCGACCGCCTCATTCGACAGTCACGCTCTTCGCTAGATTGCGTGGTTTGTCGATGGGTCTGTCGAGCAGGGCAGCAGCGTGGTACGAGAGCAGTTGCAATTGCACGTTGGCGAGGACCCCCGCCACGTCGGGATGCGTATCCGGAATCGTTAACACGTCATCCACGTGCTGGGAAACCGTCTCGTTTGCATCGCTCGTGACCGCGATAACCGGTGCGCCACGGGCCTCTACTTCCTTGACGTTGCTGAGCGTCTTTTCGTCGTTCTGGCCGTCGAACACCGCAAATACCGGGGTCGTCGGCGTCACCAACGCCAACGGTCCGTGTTTCAACTCGCCCGCCGCGAAGCCCTCCGCGTGTTCGTACGATATCTCCTTGAATTTGAGCGCCCCTTCCAACGCGACCGGGAAAGCCGTCCCACGGCCGATGAAGAAGTAGGCATCGCTGTCGTGATACCGTTTCGCGATACGATGAGCCTTCGTGAAGTCGAGGATTTGTTGGACGTGGTCGGGAAGGTCGGCGAATGCGGACAACACCGCTTCGATGTCCTCGCTCCGATGGCCAACGACGTCCCGGACGATTCGTTCGCCGAGGAGGGACACCGACGCGACCTGTGAGGAGAACGTCTTCGTGGCGGCGACGCCGATCTCCGGACCGGCGCGGATGAACAGTGCATCGTCGCACTCGCGGGCGGCGGTCGAACCGATGACGTTCGTCAGTGCGAGCGTCCGTGCGCCGCTCGCGTTCGCACGTCGCAACGCCGAAAGGGTATCAGCGGTTTCGCCGCTCTGCGTGACGCCGATAACGAGCGTTTCGTCGTCGACCGGTGGCGTCGAGACGGCGTACTCGCTGGCGAGGAACGTCTGCGACGGGACGCCGCGACTCTCGATGAAGTGGCTTCCGGCGAGCCCGGCGTGGTAGGACGTCCCGCAGGCGACGAACTGGACGCGCCGAATTCCGTCGAACGTCCCCTCCGGGAAGTCCTCAAGGGAGATGTCGCCAGTGACGTGCTCGATACGTCCTCGAAGCGTCTGACGAAGCGCCGTCGGTTGCTCGTGAATCTCCTTGAGCATGTAGTGCTCGTAGCCACCCTTCCCGGCGTCTTGGGGGTCCCAATCGACGGTCTGGACGGCTCGTTCGACCGGCGTGCCGTCGAGTTTCGTTATCTCGTGGCCGCCCGGTTCGATAACGACGACATCCCCGTCGTCGAGGAATATCACGTCGTCGGTGAAATCCAGAAACGCGGGGACGTCACTTGCGAGGAAGTACGTGCCGTCCTGGACGCCGAGGACGAGCGGCGACCCCGAGCGAGTCGCGTACACCGCGTCGCTTCCCTCGACCAACATCGCGACGGCGTAGCTTCCCGAGAGCCGACGGATAGTCCGTCGGAACGCCTGTTCCGGCGTCGCCCCTTGGTCGAGGTGCTCCTCGACGAGGTGGGGAATCACTTCGGTGTCGGTGTCGCTCTCGAACGTATGGCCGCGGTCCGAAAGCTCCGCCCGGAGCGATTCGTAGTTCTCGATGATGCCGTTGTGAACGACGGCGACCTGCCCGGTACAACCGGTGTGCGGGTGTGCGTTTTCGTCGGTCGGCGGACCGTGCGTACTCCACCGGGTGTGACCGATACCGAGTCCGCCCGCTGGCACCTCGTCTATCAGCATGTCCTTCAGGTGGGAAATCTGTCCTTCGCGTTTGAAGACCGCGGGACCGCCGCCGTTTTTCACGGCCAGCCCGGCCGAATCGTAGCCCCGATATTCGAGGTTTTCGAGACCGACGAGCAGTTCGTCCACAGCGTCTTTCGTTTCGCCAACTCGGGCGATGATACCACACATTAGCCGAATACCTCCGAGAAGTTGTTGTCACTCATTGCCGACGAAGCGATAGCTGGTGTTTGTTCCGATGGACGGTGCGACTTCGATAGACTGTTGGTCTAGCGTTCGGGAATCTCATAGGTAACTCGCCTCTGCTGTGTTCAGCTCCCCCCGGTGTCCGGCATCGGGGGTTGAACGGTAATTACGAATACCCGTTTTGCCTCTTTGTTATACGCATACTGACCACGACGAAGGACGGTCTTAGGACCCGCCAAGATGGTCGTACCCGCGATTCTCGCCGCCGGGTCGAACACCGGTCGTACCAGCGATAGACTGCGGGAAACGTTCGGTGCTCACGATTATGTTTTCACTACTTTCGAGTCGCAGACCCGGGAAGCAATTCGCCGAGTGGACGGACCTACCGATATCGGGTACCGCCCATCTACGAAAAGTCGCGCTCGGTGCGGAAACCGGCGGCAGATGGGCACGGTAGAATGGGATGAGACGAGACCCTCGAGTTCGTTGCGACCTGTACCTCTCAGACGTTGATTGCGGAGGGCTTTACCCAGATGATGAACTCGCCGTCCTGTCGAATGACGCCGTGAACCGACTGGCTCTCGACCGACTCGTCCACCTCTACATCGTCCAGACTGATGACCTGATTCACCTCGTCGATAACCCACCCGATGCTCCGTTCGTCCTCCGTCTCGAAGACGATAACGCGGTTCCCGGTCCCCGAACCGGACAAGCCGAGCACCGTCTTCGGATTGACGATAGTCGTCGTCGTGCCACGGAGGTCCATGACGCCCTCGACGTGCGGCTTCGAATCGGGAAGCTTAGTCAATTCGTGTCTATCGACAATTTCGTCAATGTGTGCTATATCGATACAATACCGTTTATCTTCAAGTCGAAAGACTAACATCTGCAACGAAGACACAGTTTTTGACATGAATGGATCTCCCGTTGGAGTCCACTTTACTGTTCCGCCGACGGCTGTCGCGGTAGATTCGCTTTTTCGTCGAGTGTAGCTCTCT
The DNA here is from genome assembly GCF_001723155.1 of Haladaptatus sp. W1. Classification (NCBI taxonomy): domain Archaea; kingdom Methanobacteriati; phylum Methanobacteriota; class Halobacteria; order Halobacteriales; family Haladaptataceae; genus Haladaptatus; species Haladaptatus sp. W1. The sequence continues at coordinate 2,257 of NZ_MEIH01000333.1, read as the reverse complement.
ACAATTCAAATTTTTTCATAATAAGTTTCTAGAGTAACGGTGACGGTATCTTTTTATGGTCTGGTTATCAAAGTCGATAACCGAGGGGGTCTGTAGAACTGCTGAGATTTCACGGCAACAAATATAATGCCGAAATACTCGACGCAACACACGAGCCGAAATCCGCACAGGAGCTAAGCGACGAACTCGGTATCCCGATAGCGACGAGCTACCGACGAATCGAAGAGCTTACGGAAGCGAACCTACTCGAATTGACCGGACGGGAATTCTCGAACGAGGGACGTCGAACGAAGGTGTACCGGCGTGACATCGATGCCGTTGCGATTTCGTTTCACCGGGACGGTATCGACGTGTCCGTCGAGGATCGGACCGAAGTCGAAAACGCGCTGGTCGACGTGTGGCGTGACTTTAAGGAGCGCTAACATGCAGACGATAGAACTGCTCTACGGTGTTTTTAGTGTCACACTTGCTATCGCGGGACTATCGATGGTCGCGTTCGCGGTTCGCGCGACCGACCGAACCTTCTCGATGAGGTCGTCTCTGTGGGCCGAAATCCGGGTCGAAACCTCGCCGCCGGGTTTCGCCAGGACGTCGATGGCCCCCCGGTCGATGGCTTCGAACGTCGCTTCCGCGCCGTCTTCGGTGTGTGCGGACAGCATGAGAACCGGGGTCGGCGTCGTTTCCATTATCTCCTCGACCGCTTCGATACCGTTCATCGTCGGCATCTCCACGTCCATCGTCACGACGTCGGGTTCCTGTTCGGCGACGACTTCGACCGCCTCCTTCCCGTTCGTCGCCTGTGCAACCACGTCGATATCGCCCGATTCGAGAACGTCGGTGATAACGGTGCGCATGAAATGCGAGTCGTCGACGACGACCGCCCGCGTCATGCTGAGATAACGTCGTTGATGGCTTCCATCACGCTGGGCTTCTGAAACGGCTTCGTGATGTATCCGTCGGCACCAGCTTTGATCGCCTTCTTCATCTTCTCCTCCTGTCCGATACTCGTACACATGATGATGTTCGCGCTCGAATCGAACTGCTTGATTTCGGCCGTCGCGTCGATGCCGTCTCGAATCGGCATCACGATGTCCATCATCACGAAGTCCGGTTGCTTTTCCTTGTACAGTTCTATCGCTTCGACGCCGTTCTCGGCTTCGTCGGCGATTTCGAAATTCTCCTCCAGTATCTCGCGCAGTAGATTCCGCATAAATTCCGAGTCGTCGACAATTAGTACGTCATTCACCATTCAACTTTCACTATCGAGAGCTTTTGAAAGCGGGCAAAATAAATGCTCCCTTGTGATTATCACAGTTGATGATTTATCGATATTCTTAACTCAGGCTAGTAATCATTTTGTCAATATCGACCCAGATGATGAGGTCGAGACCGTTTTCGTCGTCGGGTCGCTTGATGATTCCCTGTGCGATTTGGTCGCGGATGCCGCGGGTGTCAAGGTTCTCCAGTTCGTCGCTGGTGTCGATGTGCTCCGGGGCGTGGGTCGTCACGTCGAGCACCTCGTCCACTCGAATCCCGATTTTCTGTTTGTCGTCGGGACGGTCCAGAACGAGAACGTCGTTCCCTCGCTCGTCGGAGGCGACGCTGAGGAACTCCTTGGGGTCGATGATGGCCGTCGTCTCTCCGCGAAGGTCCATGACGCCCTCGATGGAATCCTGTGTTCGGGGAATGCGCGTGACTTTTTTCACCTCGACGATGCTGTCTACCTGCTCGATATCGATCGCGCACACGTCTTCGCCGAGTCGAAACTCCACGACTTGGGTTTCCCCGGCCGACGGATTCTGTTTCTGAACGCTCATAGTCAGTTACCGAATACATCGAACGACAATACATAAAACCTACTCCCGACTATCACGGCGGATAATCGCTAGCCGCTTTCCGGGGAAAAGACGATGCCATTCGCGTCCTGCATCGCTCGAAACAGGTCGGCGATGCTATCGTCGGGTGATAAGTCGTACGTTCCGAGAACACCACGGAAACACCGCGACGGGTACCGGACGCGAACGTTCGACTCCATCATGAGAATGCCGAGCACGTCCTCGACGGGCATGCTCGGTTCGACTTGCTGGGCGTACCACATGAGAAGGTTGTCGAAGACGGTTCCAATGTCATCCGAAAACATCCGCTGATGGTTGATTTCGTCCTCGGCCTTCGCCGTGATGTGAAACCCGTATCTGGACGCCACGTCACCAACGTCGTCTTCGAGCCATTCGCGGACGTCTTGGGAATCGATGTTGGG
>NZ_MEIH01000332.1:0-1566 GCF_001723155.1 Haladaptatus sp. W1 | reverse complement strand
ATCGAGAGCTTTTGAAAGCGGGCAAAATAAATGCTCCCTTGTGATTATCACAGTTGATGATTTATCGATATTCTTAACTCAGGCTAGTAATCATTTTGTCAATATCGACCCAGATGATGAGGTCGAGACCGTTTTCGTCGTCGGGTCGCTTGATGATTCCCTGTGCGATTTGGTCGCGGATGCCGCGGGTGTCAAGGTTCTCCAGTTCGTCGCTGGTGTCGATGTGCTCCGGGGCGTGGGTCGTCACGTCGAGCACCTCGTCCACTCGAATCCCGATTTTCTGTTTGTCGTCGGGACGGTCCAGAACGAGAACGTCGTTCCCTCGCTCGTCGGAGGCGACGCTGAGGAACTCCTTGGGGTCGATGATGGCCGTCGTCTCTCCGCGAAGGTCCATGACGCCCTCGATGGAATCCTGTGTTCGGGAATGCGCGTGACTTTTTTCACCTCGACGATGCTGTCTACCTGCTCGATATCGATCGCGCACACGTCTTCGCCGAGTCGAAACTCCACGACTTGGGTTTCCCCGGCCGACGGATTCTGTTTCTGAACGCTCATAGTCAGTTACCGAATACATCGAACGACAATACATAAAACCTACTCCCGACTATCACGGCGGATAATCGCTAGCCGCTTTCCGGGGAAAAGACGATGCCATTCGCGTCCTGCATCGCTCGAAACAGGTCGGCGATGCTATCGTCGGGTGATAAGTCGTACGTTCCGAGAACACCACGGAAACACCGCGACGGGTACCGGACGCGAACGTTCGACTCCATCATGAGAATGCCGAGCACGTCCTCGACGGGCATGCTCGGTTCGACTTGCTGGCGTACCACATGAGAAGGTTGTCGAAGACGGTTCCAATGTCATCCGAAAACATCCGCTGATGGTTGATTTCGTCCTCGGCCTTCGCCGTGATGTGAAACCCGTATCTGGACGCCACGTCACCAACGTCGTCTTCGAGCCATTCGCGACGTCTTGGGAATCGATGTTGGGTTCCCCGTCCGATGGCGCGGATTGACTCGGACTGTCCGGTGACGACGCCGGGTCGATGGCGGGCGGGGAGTCCGTCGCTGACGGCGATTTCTTCGGACTCGCCGGGTCGACACCGGGGTCCGCGTCGGCGGTCGGTTCGCCGGTCGTCACTGGCCCCGGGTCGTCGGCACGGACGGCCTCCCGGACGCGCCGATGACGAACCGGCCATCGTCCAGCGCGACGACGTTCTCGCTGTCCTCGATGTCGAGTTCTTCGGGAGAGATGACCTTTCGGCCCTCCGGTCAAATCGTCCCGCGCTGGACTCATTGCCCACGCCTACCACGGCTCGTTACATAAAATCACGGCAGTTTACCTCGGTGAGAATACCTCTCCAAGAAACGACTATTCCGACCAATTTCGACGATTGTCGTAGGATAATTTTATTATCGTCGAATGTCTGGACCAGCATACCAACATGAGTGTCCAAACAACGCCTCTCGCACCGTTGCCGGACGAACTGGATTCGCCGCGCCAAACTGGTCTATCTCTCGCTCGCGACGACGGGCGGGGCGACGCTCGACGAACTCCAGACGG